>CAZYDZ010000019.1:6996-14801 GCA_964646535.1 uncultured Opitutaceae bacterium | reverse complement strand
GGCTGGCTGCCACCTGGTTATCCTGTGTCTTCCGCGGTAGGCACAGAACGGGTTCCCGAAGGAATGAAGGGGGGCGTCGGCACCTTGCATACGCATTTGGTCGGTTACCTGACGGATCTGCGCTATAACGCAGCAGGAGGAGCGGCGACAGGCGATCTGCCATTCTGTCCAGGCGGAATGGGAGGAGCAGCGCGCAGGCTGGACAGCACCGAGCTGACCTATCGTGTGCGCGGCAGCTACGGAATAAACAACATACTGGGGCAAATCAAGTTTGACATGTTTCCCTTGGGTACCGTAAACGTAGGGGGTAAGAATGTGGTCACACACGGTCCCGAAAAGAGTAAGTTTGATCCCACCCGCTTTCCGTTTCTGCTGGAAATACGCGCCGACGGCGCCCACCTTTTCACATGGTCTTTTGTACACCAGAATCAGGCGCTCAACGGTAGTTATGGAGAAACAGGCAATGGCTGGGGACAGATTTCACCGAGCCGCTCACACGGCCTTGGCGATGCCCTCAACTTCCTGATGATGGCTGGCAACGTGGAAACCATCGCCCGCAACGACTCGCGCAGTGCAGCGAGCATGGACAAAGTATGGGATATACCGAATAACCCGAATGGGATGTTTTACCATACGGGCGAGGTCCCCGGCAATATACCAGGCCGTACCGCCGGCGAAAAGATCTACTACCTGCATTACCAGATCGGCGCCCAGGCCCACAAAGACCTCTATCCGCAGTTTGCCAACTGAGCGTCCTATTGTAGGAGCGGCTTTACGCCGCGTCCCAAAAATATCCCAGCCATCAACGCAACACGCCCGATGTGCGAAGCTGCTTCGGAGTCAGGCCCGTTTCCTTTTTTAACCAGACACCGAACCAGGTCGCGGTGCAACCAAACCGACTGGCGATTTCCTTAATCTCCTCGCGTGTTGTCTGCAGCTCCTGAATCGCCCTGGACAGACGCAGTTTCATTCGATAAACGTTGGGTGGCATACCGTACTCCTGGTGAAACAGGTATGTCAGGTGGTTCGCACTCATACCCAGGGACTCCGCCATACCCGCAATGTCAGCCTCTTCGTTCATCGGCAATGTCTCCAGGCGCTGGGCAGCCAGTGCAACCTTGGTATCAATTTTGCGCACATGAACCCACCCCATGCCTAACTTGCGCAGTTCTCTTTCCCACACCATGAACCACTCGTCAAACAAATGTCGCAGCCAAAAATGGGTACTGATGTCCGTAGGGGAAGACTGCATACGGTGATCAGGCCAATAATAGTCCATCCTGTCATCAGGGCGGATGATTCTCGAACCCGCTTCCTGATACAATTGCAGGGAAATTTCCTCCAACTCAGGCAGCGGCCCCGTTTTCCATATCAATTGCTTGGGAGGCAGTAACAGACGCCCTTCTCCGCTCCACCTCACGTTGAAACCGATCCTCATGTATCTGGTTCCCTGTGCCCGATCAAACACATTCATTTTGCCTGGCTGGGCGAATATCCACTCCCCTGATTCAGCCTCCACCATTTTTGTCCCTATACTTTTACGAACATGTCCCTTGCGCACCCATATCGCAGTGTAATGTCCGACCAGCCCCCTGTCCTTTGCTTCCTTCTTCAATGGGTCATACTGTTCTATCCATTCCAGCGAGGTATGTAACAAGTTCCACTGGTACTGAGGCATGTGAATCGTCGAGGATAGCTGGCTCATAATCTATCTGATACCAAATATTCTCTAACTTAACAACGATTTGTATGCCGCGACCCCGAATCAGCGGTGTAAAGCCGCTCCGACAAGACAGGATGGCCACGCCCCTGTTGTCAGGGGCGTGGCCACTGGAGAGATTACTTGGGGGATGCTCCCGCGATGCTCAAAGCCAGTTCAATGGTCTCCGAGACTTTGTCCGTGTTTTTTCCTGATTGAATATTGAAGTCACTGCGGTTGATATCAAATTTGGCACGCACCACCAGCAAATCTCCCTTGAGGTCTGCCTGATTGAGACGGGCTCCCAAGCGATCGGCCAGATGGGTGAAACTAACGGGAATGGTTACCTCTTTGGTGATATCCTTAATGGTCAGTTTACCTGTAATATCCAGTACAACTGCGTTTTTCTCCTTGCGTGGATTGGCCGCTTTGGTGGCTTCAAAGGTGATTGTTGGATATTTCTTCACATCCAGCCAATTGTCGCTTTTCAGATGGTCTATCATGATCGGATTGCCGACCTTCATCGAATCCGTCTGAAGAACGATTTTCCCAGTGGTTTTTTCAGGAGCAGCGACATCGTAGACAATGGTTCCTTCAATACCTGTCGCCGTACCAGAGATGGATTCCAATGGAGCATCCAGTTGAAATTGCACATTGTTGACGCCCTTGGGATCCTTGAAGTCAAAGGATTGTGGAGCCGCATGAGCGATGCTGAAACTGGCGGCAACTGCCAGTGTGAGACGTAAGGTATTGAGAATATATGTATTCATAATGATTTGGTTAGGATGAAAAGAAGATGGCTTTACTGTAGTTTTTTGTTGATCGGTTCACAAAGTGGATCGGTATCCGACAAATGGTTGCGGTAGCGATGGGATAGAAAAAGCCCTGCAAACAGGAGCAGCAGCGACAGAGAAACGCCTGCTGCCAGAAAGTCAATGCCTGCCACGAAACGGTCGTGAAAAACAACCATTTCCATTTCGGTGATTTCTTCGATCTGAATCTCCTGCACCTGGGTCATAGTCCAGCCGAAATGGGCTCCCGTGTAAATCCAGGTTCCGATTGTGACTAAAAACAATAGCAAGGCGACTCGTTTCAGCCAGCGTGTCAGTGGTGTTGATTCTTTGATCATGGAAACAAGAATAACACAGTTTATTGATTTTGCATAATGCGCAGAAAAGAAAATGCAGTTATGCAAATTACGCATAACAAGAAGGGGCTCATGAGGAGAGGCCAGGGATCGTGGGCAGGGTGGACAGGTAGGGTTGTAGGAGCGGCTTTACGCCGCGATTAGACCCACACTACATTCGGTTTTGCGGCATAAAGCCGCTCCTACATTTTATCTGTGCGAACCTGTATTGAGATTATCGCCCCCCTGACGCCCGCCACAGCGGCAACCATCGGATATTCGGATAGGAAATCGAGTGGATGCAACAGCGGTTATCCTCACTCCAATAGCCCCGCCTCCTGTAACAACTCTTCACTCCCCGACTGCCCCGTTAGACAATCCAGCAAAAGGGAGGCCGTGCGCACGGTTTCCTGCATCCGACTGCTCAAACGATTGCGTAGCACAAAATAGCTGATCATTGCGGGAATCCCAATCACCAATCCTGTCGCAGTCGTAATCAAGGCCTCTCCTATGTCTCCAGCCAAGGCTTCAGGCTTTCCCAATCCTTCTGTTCCAATAACCTGAAAAGCTCCTATCATGCCGCTCACGGTTCCCAGCAATCCAATCATCGGGGAAATTGCGGCCACCACATTCAAGTATTGTATCCACTGGCTGATACGACTTTCCTCGGCTTCAAACGATTCAAGCAGTGAGGACTCAATCATTGTCCTGTCAATGCCATCCCGATCATCACTCCACGTCCACAGAGCGCGACTCAAGGCCTTTCCCAGCACAGTCGGCGTCTTTTTCCACTGCCGCTTCAACGCGGTGACATCGCCAGACTGCATTCCGTGTATCCAACGCGACAATGAATTTTTCGGCATAAAACGGGAAGGAACGGTTTCCCGAATACAATGGAACAACAGGAAAAGCATCACCAGCGAACAGATTGCCAAAGGGAACATCGACCATCCCCCGTCGCCCAACATCTGCAGCAGATTCACTTCCGCAGAGCCAGACATCGCCATTTCTTCCTTTCCTGCAGACAGACCTGCCGCGGCCATGTAAATACGATTCATATATCCCTCCATTGCCCGATGATTTTCATATCCCGATATTGATTATATTAACGATCTGTGCGCAATTTGCGCAGTATCTCCCGCCAGTCTCTCGTTACGATCCCTGTACGATTCTGGCGATCTTCTCCAGGATCGTTTACCACCTGCGAACCACTGGACTTTCGGCTACTGACAATTGATTCATCTCCCTGATTCGATTGCGCCCAGAAAAGTACCGCCTGGTAGATTTCAGGAAGAGAATCAGGCCAGACGATTTGCCGATCCGTCATTTCCTTCAGCAGACGTCCTGCCAAATCCAATTCCTGCAACTGTAATCCCGCAGCCATGGCCGCTACATAACAATGGCTCAGCCATGCCTCGGATATCCCCCCTCCACACACGATTGCTTCCAGGGAAACCCAGAGCGCCTTCTCCGCATTGCCCCTTTGTAATTCAATATCGGCAAGCGCCCAATACCCGAATAACCTGCCTTTATACCACGGCTTTGCAGCAACCCACGACTCCGCATACAACATGGCCTCATCTGGAGAAAGATCCCGCAGCAGCCGTAAAATCCATTGTTGCAGCTCATTCAGGACAGCGGGAGTTTCTATTTTCCTTTCCAGCAATCTCGCTAACTGCAGCGCATTCCACCCGCTGCCAGCAGAAGCCTCCAATCGAACCAGATTCAGGAGTGGGATTAACTGGTCCTCCTTCATCAGCGGCATCAAGGGAATCCATGCCTCATAGCCGCGTCGCAAATTCTCCAATACATCCCGTGCTGATTGTTCTTTCAATCGCCCTTCCATGTTCTTTCCCCAATCGACCTCCGGCAGATTCACCCGCTGAATCCGATCCCAGGGCAACGTGATGCTGATTTCTCCCTTTCCCTCTACAATCGTCATCGTCAGCTCCCTGCTTTCCTCAATCACCCGCACCTGTATATCCCTCCACAGCCTTCCATGGATATCCACCACGCTCGCTTTTATCGTAGTCGAATATAGACTACACGGATAAACCGTAGCCGCCAGACACAATACATGAACAATGATTTTTCTGCCTCTCCACGTTTGCATGACCGTCACATTTTCTCTGTTGCTGCCGCGCGGATGACTACCGCTAAACGCTTCCTCTGTTCTTCCGCGTGAACCTTTGTCTGTTCATCCATTTCTCCATTCCACTCTGCCAGTTTTTGCCATTCTCCAAGAGCAGCATCCAAATTCCCCGAGCTTTCCAACAACCGTGCGCTTTCCTGACAGGCCTTCATCACCAGGTCCGCATATCCGCGGTATATGCTGTACACCCGTTGATAACACAGGATTGCGGATGCATATTCGTGCATGGCTGCGTATGCGGAGGCTTTGTACATTAAAAACTCCGCGTGTGTTCGCCCCCGATAGCGCCGATTCTGCAGTATTCGGTCACAGTAACGGATCACCTCTTCATACTTTGCCAATGCCAGGCACGACTCCACCTGCAATACCGTTACTTTAGCGGACAGCCGATGATCAGGCATGATTTCATGGACTCGCTCCCCATGCTCGATCGCCTCCTCGTATTGCCCCAGATTCAACAACAACCGGCTCATACCGTAATTGGCAATAACCAACGCTTCAGGGTCACTGGTCTGACCCAAAACGTGTTCGCAACGAATGCGAGCCTCGTCTCTCTCGGAATGATTGAGCAACGCAACACCCAGGCGGGCAGTAATTTCCGCATCCATTTCGGCCAGAGAAACAGAACGCAACCCCAGCCATCTACTGTGAACAAATTCTACATCCAGCTCCCCTTCTGACAACAATACCTCCAAATAAATTAAACGGCCATACCAGGTCAACGCCCTGTCATGAAGGGCGCTGTCTTGCTGCCGAGCCAGCCAGTCACGTGTCATCGTACGGTTTGCGGCAACCTGATTATTATTCAACAACCCTGCAAAATCCTTCAGCAACACCATGGCTTCTGTCACATCCAGACGATTTCCACAATGCTCCAAAACCTCCGCATAGCATGGCAGGACATTGTCCACCAGAGACTCTTTGCTGGAAAATTTCACCAGCCAGCGCAACGCCTCGGCTACCCGACGGTATTCTCCGTCAATCTCCTGCCTGACATAGCCGAACAAATGCTGCTCTAATTCTGTTGCATCTCCCCTGTGCTGTAAAATCTCCGCAATGCGAAACATCGCATGAGGATACATGTGCGAATCGTTCCCTATTCTGCGAAAGCAGAATAACGCCTCTGAAAAGTCCCCGGCTCTCATGCGAAGGTCCCCCTTCAGAGAGATCGCTTCCTCCACCCTGAAATGCAATGGGTAACGCAACAGATAATCATCCAACAGGGATTCCGCACGATGCTCCTGTTGCAATGAATACTCTGCCGATGCCGTCCAATACAAGAAATCAGGGTGTAACAGGTGCCCATGCGAAATCTCATTCAGGCCATCCCGCAACAGATTGGCAGCCTGCGCAGGATTATTTTCAAACAAGTAACTCAAGCCACTCCACAACATACATTCATAGCGTAGCTTGCCGTTTCCCCCAAGCGACAAACCCCACGAAAAATCCACTCTTGCAATTTCATACTGTCGTTCCCTTATCCGCAAATACCCGCGATGGTAACGCCAGCGCTCCTGCATCGAATGGTTCGGATAGGATTGTATCAACTCCGTCAGCAAATCTATTGCTGCTCCGTATTGCTCCTCGCCACTCAACACCTGTACCATCATGTAGCTTACATCTATCACCGCTTGCGAATCTGGATACAAATCCGCATAGCTCTCAATCAGCAGCGCGGCATCCTGCCATCTTCCCATCCGGCACGCTGTCACAATCCACATATAATGTGCCTGCTGTCGCCCATCCTTCTCGTATTTCTCATCAAGGGAAACCTCCTCCAGTACAATCCACGCCTCTCGCAAACGCTTTTCCTGCAACAATACTTGTGCGTACGTCAGATAAAACGGAACAGTATCATTTGTCTGTGATGCAATCGCCTGCTGATGCAATACGGAACGCTGGTATAACTGTGCCAGATACTCCCTCCATAGCGGATTGAATCCCTGCATAGGATTGAATCCTACCTGAGCGGACATCCATTCGCGTATGTTCCCGAGCCAGATATTCTGCAAATCTCCCGCGGCTTCTCCTGGCACGACTCCCCGCAACAACAATAGCGCATCTCCTGACTCACCTTCCTGCAACAGGCCGCCTGCCAGCTCCAAAACCAGACGCATCCTCCCATAAGGATCCACCTGTGATCCGTGATCCCAATTCATTTTCAACATGATCTGCGAGGCCTCCTTATATTGTCCCTGATCTTTCAATATACCTGCTGCACGCAGCGCAGCATCAGCATACATCCACGAAGGAACTCCCCGTATTTCACGCAATTCCTCCAGTACTGTCATGCCCTCCTCACAGTGATCCGCCAACAACAAATGCTCTGCCTGATACCACAGGGATAGCGCAACATCCACTCCTTCGCCACCTCTATTTCGTATCTGCTTCCACATCTGCAACGCGCCTTGCATATCGCCTGAGGATGCCCTGTTTTTCCCTGCCAACAGCAACACCCACGTTTCTTTATTATTGTCGGATTTTTGCAGATATCGCAGTAGGTACTGCTGCGATTCTTCGTATTGATTTAATAGATACAAAGAATATCCCAGCAGGGGCAACAGTCTGCGCTCCACGCCTGAAGATTGTGGCGACGCCTCCGCCTCATAGATATCAACGAAGCGAGACCAACATTCCACAGCTTGCTGATATTGGCCCTTCTGATAGGATTGCAGACCGCACATCAATAGTTCCTCTGGCGTTCTCGTCTCTACCTCCAATGAACGCCCGTCCAACGACACCCCGATCATACACAGGCACGCTCCTGCAACGGCCCACTTCACACAATCCAAACATGTACACCCCTCCCGTTTCCTATTCCTCATTTC
>CAZYDZ010000019.1:0-6986 GCA_964646535.1 uncultured Opitutaceae bacterium | reverse complement strand
CCCTCCTGTTAATGACTCACTGATGCACGCCCAACCTCCCACCGTCAACTGTTATTTGAACGAAGAACATGGATTTTCACAGAAAAGGCTCATGCGAAGCCGCAACCCTTTTCTGCAAAAACCCGCACCACCCATGGTGCCCTTTATACTTTGTAGGAGCGGCTTTATGCCGCGACACGAACGCGGGTTGGTTGGTGTCGCGGCATAAAGCCGCTCCTACAAGAGGGAAACCATATAAATCTCACGAAATCGGAAAACCCTTACCATTGCCTGTTAGCGGCCTGCCTGTATCTCCACGGAGTTTTTGCTGTAAATGATTCGAAACGTGTACGTCTTACGATTGTGCTCAACCGTAAACCAGGTTCCCTCTTCTCCCGTAAATTTGGCTCCGTTGACCGTTGCGAATTTCCCGCTGATACCCTCCTTACAGCTCACCAGAAGTGTTTTGGACAGTGGCACGGGAGGTTGCTCTAAAACAACTTTCAGATCTCCAGTCAAAACAACCGCGGGATCCTGGCTCTGGGGATCGCGAGTCACAGTGATTCCAGTGACCTCAGACTTACCAGGAATCACCAGTAGCGACGCGTTATCCTGCATGACCAGACGTCCGTGTAATGACAATGCCTTACCATCGCCGCCACTGACATCCAATGTCGCCCCGTTATAGATATTCAGGCTGGAATAGAGAGTTCCTCCATTCACGCTGCCCTCACTGGTCCATTCATAGCGAATGCCTCCCCCTATTTGTCCATACCCTCCCAAAACGCCTCCATATACCTCTATAACGGGAGTCACCTGCAAGAGATTGCCTCTTATTTCCAAACGTCCATCCTGCACATTCAATCCGCCGGCCATGGTGGAATCGTCGGATTCAAGGATGATCGTTCCAGGCCCTGACGTAGTCAACATGCTGTTGGCATAATTGCCATGATTCCCTCCAAGGGTGCTTGTAATGATCAACTTGCCCTTCAGACTTTGCTGATGGATCCTTGATGAGCCACTGGCTCCAGCAAGCATGTAGTCCGTCGCAATCGTATAGTCGCCGACGTTCTCCTCCATTAAAAGCGCATTGAACGCCAGCCTGGGGCCTACCATTTTCCCAGGCCCCTGAATGGTCAGCGTATGAATATTGCGACGATCTGTTACTCCATAAGAGTTATGGTCTCCCGCCAAGCGAAAATGAGCATCATCCTCCCTCCCAAACCCCAATTGAGTGAGCTTGGTGTTCCTTATGAAGTTCCCCTTGGCGTCCACCGCAGCAAAGCCCGTCTTCTCTGCATCCGTTACCGTAACAAACGGTATGATCCCATCACGCACGATGTTCTCAGGGAGCTGTCCCACGGAAAAAGAGGTCTTCGGAGATGCGATATTGATGTTCAGTGTCGCAATACGATTGTAGTGATACATGACTCCTGGCGAGAGCCTGTGCCCCAATAACCACGAATCAAAATGCAACGCCGTGCCATGGCCGCCGCCTGAGTCCACCACAATGCGATGTCCATGACCGCTGATCAACTCTTTCAACGTACCCAGATTCACGCGCTGCGGAGCATTGGTTTTGCCCTTATCCCCCTGGACATACAGCATGCCTCCGTTCATCACAATCAGAGGTGGGTTCTGAAAGCTCAATCCCAAACCCATAAAACGCAACTCTCCTTCATCCAAACGGAAAATCCCCCCTTTCAACGCCCCACCAATTCCCACGCTGCCATATCCCGTTTTGACCAGAGTCAGCTCTTCATCCACATAGCGGATACCCCCTGTCAGCAGAATCGGCCCACGCCCTGCATAAAGTATAGATTGCCTGGGATAAAACAGCAGTTGATTCTCGACCTTCTGCAGGACGCCACTGCGATTGTACACACCCGTCACATTATCAATGGACACGCTTATCGGGTTGCCTGAAAGCGTATACGGCTCCGCATCCTCCGCAAAAACAATCGACATGATGCGAAGGTCGCTGATGTCATTACGCACCTGATACGTAGAGGATTTTCCAAATATCAGATTCTTTATGGTGGCATAACGCGGGATACCTTCCCCCCGCGCCCAGTTGCTCGCATTGCTCATCTGGCTGTCTCCGCCCTTCCACAACCGTTCGTGCGTGGACAAGCTTTCCTGTGCGGACAGAGAAACCATCCCATTCAACCCAATCAGCGCCATATACAGGGCTGCTTTCATGACCAAAGAACGTGTAGTATTCATAGGAAATCCCCTCAAGGGTAAACAACCTTCCCCCATGAAAGCAACCCCTTAAAAGCAGGGAGCAAAAGCCGCTCCTACAGAACAAGCCGTCTTTTTATCCCAACAGGGCACGGGCGTGACTGCGGGCAGAATCACTGTTGCGGTCGCCGAGCATGCGAGCCAACTCGGCGATTCGCTCAGCAGACTGGCGGCCTGTTTCCGTCAGGGCAACAATACGGATTTCCGTTGCGTCTTCCTCGGCGATTTTTTCCACCAGCCAATGCCATGTTCCCTGTGCCGCCACTTGCGGCAAGTGGGTAATGCAAAAGACCTGGCGGCCCCCTGAGATACTGGCTAGCTGCGAACCGACCACTGCGCCGATTTCACCGCCCACATTGGCATCCACCTCATCAAACACCAGCACGGGTGTATCGTCCACCTGCGCCAGCAAAGTCTTCAGGGCCAACATCACACGGGCTAATTCGCCAGACGATGCGATTCTGTCCAACGGCAACGGCTCCTGCCCTGGATTGGCCGAAAAATAAAAGCGGGACAATGCGACGCCCTGGTTTTGCGGCTCAGGCAGTGGCTCAGACTTCACCAAAAAGCGTGCCTTCTTAAAGCCCAGTTTGAGCAGCAGCGGATTCACCGATTTCTCCAACTGTCGCGCAGCAGCTTCCCGTTGCTCAGCCAATTGCCTGCCGCTGCGCAATACTTCCTGCTGCAACTGATCCGCCTCGTGCTGTTTGCGCACCAGAATCCCTTCGATATCCTCCTGCAGCTCCACCTGAGCGCGCATCTTTTGCAAACGCGCCACGACATCAGAGACATCTGGTCCATAGCGCCGCTTGGCCTTCAGCCACAACGCCATTTTTTCCTGCAATTGTACGGCCGAATCTTCCTCCCACTCGTAATCAGACTTGGAATAACGAACATCCGTTGCCAAATCCTCCAGGTCAATCATGGCGGCATGCACCCGTTTCTCCCACTCCTCGCGCCTACCATCCAATTCGGTAAGTTCGCGGGCCAGTTGCAACACTTTGCGCAAACCCTGCAATATACCCGCATTCTCCGTCAATCCCGCCTCTATACCGTACGTGTGCTGTTGCAGTTCGCTGGATTTCTGCCAACGGGCAAACTCCTCCTCCAACTGCGCGATGGCCTCCTCCTCGCAATCCAATGCCTCCAATGTCTGCACTTCGCGTTTCAACTCTTTCAGTTCCTGCTCGGATAAGCGGTCTTCCGACTGTATTCTGCTGACTTCGCGCACCGCTGCCCGCCATGCCTGGTAATGCCGTTGGTATTGTGCAACCACATCCTCCAGTCCGCCGAAGCGATCCAGCAGCACCTGCTGGGTCTCCTGGCGGAACAGCTTCTGCGGTTCTCCAGGTCCGTGAAAATCAATCCACAACTCACCCAACTGCTGCAGGATTGCCTGTGTCACCAGTTTGCCATTCACAAAGATGCGCCCCGCCTTGCGACGGGACAACTGTCGTTGAACCAGCAAGGCGCCCTCTTCACAGGCAGGGATTCCCCACTCTTCCAATGCCTGATGAACCCGATGTTCCTCAGAAAAAAACAATACCGCCTCCAGGTGACATTCTTCCTCCCCCTGTCTGATGTGGGTCTTGTCCGCCTTGCTCCCCGAAAGCAAGGCCAACGCCCCCAGCAGCACGCTCTTGCCAGCCCCCGTTTCTCCCGTCACTGCATGAAACCCGCCTTCCAGCTCCAGAGTCACCTCGGCAAGCAGGGCCAGATTCTGTATCTTGAGGTATTGCAGCATACGAGATTACTGACGGACGGCTACTGACTAAAGCGGAAGTGCGCCACGTCGCCATCCTGAAACAGATATTCCTTGCCTTCCAGACGATATTTACCCGTATCGCGAGCGGCGGCTACGGACCCCAGACTGACCAGGTCCTGATACGAAACCACCTCGGCCTTGATAAAGCCTTTCTCAAAGTCTGTGTGAATCACACCCGCACACTGGGGAGCCTTCATGCCCTCGGTAAATGTCCAGGCCCGCACCTCTTTTTCACCCGCCGTAAAATAGGTCTTCAATCCGAGTAGCGTGTACGCCGACCGAATCAATTGCGAAACCCCTGAATCGCTAACGCCCAATTCCTGCAGGTAAGCCTTCGCCTCTTCTTCGGGCAATTCCACCAAATCCGCCTCTATTTGCGCCGATATGACCGTCACTCCTGCCGACAACTGCTCCCTGGCAAACTGGCGCACCCGCTCCACCAAGGGATGCGAATCCCCATTGGCTAGATCAGACTCCGCCACATTACAGGCGTACAATGTCGGCTTGGCCGACAGCAGATGGAAGGAAGTCATACGCTCCCGATCATCGCTACTGATCTCCAGCGTCACCGCTGGCTTCCCTTCATTCAGATGCTCAACCAGACGATCCAGTAGGGCTACCGACGCCACAGATTCCTTATCTCCCCCGCGCGCCTTCTTGATCAGGCGATCGCGCTGCTTCTCACAGGACCCGAGATCCGACAGCACTAGTTCTGTATTGATCACCTCGATATCCCGCAACGGATCCACCGATCCCATCTGGTGAATGATGTCATCATCCTCAAAGCAACGAACCACCTGAATAATGGCATCCACCTCGCGAATATGCGACAAAAACTGGTTGCCCAACCCTTCCCCCTGGCTAGCCCCCGCCACCAGGCCCGCAATATCCACAAATTCAATCGCTGCGGGAATCACCACCTGTGTCCCCACCAGTTTCTGCAGGACATACATACGGTCGTCAGGCACCTGCACCACCCCCACGTTTGGATCAAGCGTGCAAAATGGATAATTGGCCGACTCCGCCTTGCGACTGCGGGTCAACGCATTAAATAACGTGGATTTCCCCACATTGGGCAGCCCTACTATTCCGGTTCTTAACATAACCCAGCATCTCTAAATCCCCAATCTCCCTGAGACGAGGATATTCTTCCGGACTTCTGGATATAGTGGACGAGGTGGACAAAGTGGACAATAAGAGTTATAGGGCGTAAAAATACACCCCACCTCGTCCTATAATTCCTCGGAAAGAGATTTGCGCTCACAGGAAAACTTCGTCAGTCTCGTGCGCATGTCTTCCGTATCTCCAAATACCCAAACGCGCATTCCTGCAGCGGAAATCCATGAGGCCATTGCACGTTTGGCGGAGGAGATCGCGTCCCAATACCAGTCGGATCAACCGCCATTGATCGTCGGTATCGCCCGCGGCGGGGTTCCACTGGCCCACCAGCTCGCCCGTCAACTGCAAACACGGTGGAATCGCCCGTTGGATGTCGGCCAGATTGATATTTCCTTCCATCGTGACGACATCTCCAGCAATCCGATTCCCAAGTCGGTGGAGGACACCGCACTTCCCCTCGATGTTGAGGATGCCTGTGTGGTGCTGGTGGACGACGTATTGTTCTCGGGACGCACGGCGCGGGCGGCGCTAAACGAACTGTTCGATCTGGGACGTCCGCGTCAGGTCCAACTCGCAGTCCTGTTTGACAGAGGTGGCCGCTGCCTGCCAATCCAGCCTGATTACGTCGGCATCACGGGACAGGTTGCCATCGACCAGAAAGTCGTTGCACGACTCGGTTCCGACGCCACTTCACAAGATGAAATCTCCATCGTTGCCGCAACCTGATCTTTTTTAATTTTTTCCACATTATTTGTCTACCAGTCCTATGTCATGGAAACATCGCCATCTTATCGGTATTGAGCCATTGGATCGCACGGATATCGAAACCGTCATCCAAGTCGCACAATCCTTCCGTCAAATCCTTGGCCGCAGTGTGAAGAAAGTGCCCGCGCTGCGCGGCAAAACCGTCGTCAACCTCTTCCTGGAACCGAGTACGCGCACCAGGGTGGCCTTTGAAATGGCGGCCAAACGCCTTTCCGCAGATGTGGTGACGATCACGTCCAGCGCCAGCAGCCTCGTCAAGGGGGAAACCCTGCGCGACACCGTGCAGAACATCGAAGCCCTCAATGCGGACCTCCTGGTAATCCGACACTCTGCTGCAGGCTCCTCCTATTATCTCTCTCAATTTGCCAAAATACCCATCATCAATGCAGGCGATGGTGCGCACGAGCATCCGACACAGGCGTTACTCGACTGCATGACACTGATCGATCGCTTTGGATCATTGGACGGTAAAAAGATTACCATTCTCGGTGACATCCTGTTCAGCCGTGTCGCACGCTCCAATATCTGGACCCTGACCAAGATGGGAGCTCAGGTCACCCTGGTGGGCCCGTCAACACTGGTTCCGCCTCATTTTGCAAAATGGGGCGTCAAAGTATCCCACAGCCTGCAGACTTCCCTGCACGACGCGGACGCGGTCATGCTGCTGCGCATCCAGCACGAACGGCAAAGCTCCTCCCACTTTCCTTCACTCGGCGAGTACACCAGTATGTTCGGCCTCAATAAGCGACGTGCCTCATGGCTCAAACCAGGCGCCATTATCATGCACCCGGGCCCAATCAATCGCGGCGTGGAAATTGATTCCGACCTGGCGGACTCCGACCAATCGGTAATCTTGCAACAGGTCACCAATGGAATCGCCATTCGCATGGCTGTACTATACCTGTGCAGCGGAGGCCAACCCGATAATGTCACTATGGCAGATGCAGACAAGGAGGGCACACGATGAAACCAATCTGGATTAAAAACGCGCGAATCATGGATCCGTCTTCACAAACGGACAAACATGGCGACCTGTTCATTCGCAAGGGTCTGCTGACCAATTCCCTGTCTGATGCGGACAAGCGGCAGGCAAAAGTCATTGATGCCACAGGGC
>CAZYDZ010000018.1:0-17850 GCA_964646535.1 uncultured Opitutaceae bacterium | reverse complement strand
GTTATCGTAGCGCCGGAAGCCAGTGCAGACTCAGCAGGAGGTGACTCGTGAGTGTGGCACATAAATGGTTTCTCCGCATATCCAGAAGAGAAAAGGCCCTTCTCATTGTCACTCTTTTGGTACTGGTTCTATGGGGATTCACCGGATATGCCAAAAAGTCAGCAAAGCTGGACATACAGAGAATGGATCTGTCCGGAGACTTGCAGGAGCAGAATTTCTGGATCGGTACGAAGGAGAATATTGTATCCGAGACACTCGTATTATTGGAAAAGCTGGATCGCAACCGCATGATGAATGCCGAAGCGCTGGCAACATGGGTGGATACGACAGCCCGCCGCAGCGGCAGCGCGTTCAGTGTGGTGCCTGGTGCGACAATCAGTCGCCAGGGATTGAATCGTCACCCGTTGCGACTCTCACTGGAACGTATCACCATGGACCGATTAATACAGTTGGTGTTGGATATCGAACGCAACAGCCCATACCTTTTATTGGAAGAAATCAGTATAGATCCTGTTAGTGGAACACCCAATATTCTGAATGTGCGGATGCGGATCACCTCACAGGAAACCGTACAGCCCTGATCATCATGAAGAAAACCATATTCTTTCTTTGCTGGATACTTTGCCTGCCCCTGTTTGCACAGGATGCACAGGAAACAGAGAAGAGCGCCGAAGCGCTGTCGGAAACGACTGCGCGGATTGTCTGTGTTCCTGTTGAGGGGCTGGATCCTGATGAGAATGTAGCGCCCGTTGCTTTGAACAACATGCCTGTTCCCCAGGCGGTGCAACTGTTGCAGCGACTCAGTGGCCGTACATTGCTGGTGGGAGCGGGAATTCAGAATGCGCGGTTGAACTTCAGCAGCGGAGACAGTATCTCCCGCATGGATGCGATTTACGCCATTGAAAACCTCCTGGCCATGCATGGAGTCCATCTGGTGAAGATTGACGAACAGTTTGTCAGTGTCACTTCCTCGGTCAATGTGACCCGCGGAGGCCCTGTACTGCTCTCTCAGGAACTCTCTCCTGAATTGCGCGGAGGACAGGTGTATGCCCGCCTCTTTTCCCTCAGGTATCTTTCCGCGCAGGAAGCCAGCGGTGTTGTCGCCCCATTGTTAACGGCGGGAAGAGGGCAGTCGGCTGTGCTCACCTTTGTTCGCAGCAACAGTCTGTTGATCATTGATACCCTGACCAATCTGCAATTCATTCAGTCCGTCCTGAATGATGTGGACAAGCCGGGCAGCAATCGGATGGAAGTGTACTCGATTCCGCTGGTAAACACGCCAGTGCGCGACGCATTTCAATTTATCACCCAGCTTCAGCGCACCTCCCACGAGGACATTTTGCGCGGCAGCACGTTTTATCAGGACAATCGGACGAACCAACTGATTGTTGCGACGAATCCGCCGCATATT
Organism: uncultured Opitutaceae bacterium; assembly: GCA_964646535.1. Classification (GTDB taxonomy): domain Bacteria; phylum Verrucomicrobiota; class Verrucomicrobiia; order Opitutales; family UBA2995; genus CAZYDZ01. The sequence continues at coordinate 16,439 of CAZYDZ010000018.1, read as the reverse complement.
GATCTGATCCGCCGTATTATTGAGGAATTTGATCGCGATGTGGCGCCCCTGACGACCAGCCGTATTTTTCAGATACGTCACGCCAATGTAGCCACTGTAAACTCCATATTGAATGGCATTGTGAACAATCAGCGCCGTATTTGGAGCCAGCAGGGATTTGCACAGTCGGGGGCGGTGAGCAGTAAAAGCAGGAAAGAAGAAGAGACGGGGGGGGCTGCCGCAATGGAATCGGCGGAGTCGGAAGGAATTTCGGAAGGGCCAACCGTGGTGCCTCAGGCGGACGGGATATCGTCTGTCGAGGGGTCTATGATGAGCATTGGCATGCCGCAACTCCAGTTTAGCCCCTATCTGGCGATTTTCATGGACCGCAACTCCAGCCAGATCATTGCCTACGGGACAAAGGGAGACCTGGACAGGCTTGAAGTACTCATTGAATCCCTTGATAAGGAGACGGCGCCGTTCACTGAAAGTGAGCTGGTCTACGTCAAACATGCGGACACCTATCATGTGACCGATACCATTACGCGCCTGATTAATTCCCAGCGCTGGACATTTAACCGTGAGGGTGTCTCGTCTGCCGTGCGCCGCGAGGAAGAGCCGGCGACAGATACGGAGGCCGAGGGCCTGAAATTCAGTCAGTTTGCCGTGGTCGTGGCCGAGCGTCGCGCCAATGCAATACTGGTATTTGGTACGCAGAGTGACCTGGATCGTATCAAGCGTCTGGTTGCGCAATTGGATACGGAGGTTGCACCGCTTACCGAGAGCAAGATGTTTTACTTCCGTTATGCAGATGCCAATACGGCCTCAAACATTATTGCCAGAATCATCCAGAATCAGCGCAGCACATTTGGTCGTGAGGGTGTGCTGGATGTACAGAGAAGGGGTGGGAGCGGGGAGTCTGCAGAAGGGGCCGATGCGGGAAGCGGCCTGGTGTTCAGCCCCTATGTGACCTTTATGGCGGATCGCCGTTCGAACTCGTTGCTCGTTTATGGAACTAAAAACGACATTCTGCGGGTTGGCGACTTGATTGCCTCCATAGATGTTGAGGCGGCCCCGTTTACGCAAAGCCAGGTGGTTTATCTGAAACACTCTCAGGCGAGTACCATCGGGGCGGTTCTGACGAACCTGATCAATCAGCAGCGACGCAGTTTTGCCCAGGCTGGATTGCGGGCATCTGGCGAAACGCGACAGGTGGCAACCGAAGGTGGCCCAATGGTGCGCGATGAAACAGGCACGGAATTCAGTTCATTTGCTTCTGTTGTACCAGATCAGCGCATTAACGCACTGTTGTTATACGGGACGCGCAGTGATTTGCTGTCGCTGGAAGCGGTCATCAAGAGCATGGATATTCCCGTAGACCCACTGACACGCAGCGAGGTGTTCCAGTTGCGATATGCTCAGTCAACTACGCTGGTGGGGATTCTCAATAACATCATTCGCGGACAGCAGCAGGCTTTGCAGCGAGTGAGTTCGGTGTCGCGGCAGATTCGTTCCCCTGGCGCGGGTGAATCTGACTCCTCGGTGTTGCCTGGCGCGGGTGAATCGATGCAATTCAGTCCATACGTGACGCTGGTGGCAGATCGCAGAAGCAACACCATCCTCGGTTATGGTACCGTGACAGATTTACAGCAGATTCATGAGTTGATTGCGAAGACGGACATTGAGGTAGCGCCGATCACGCGTAGTCAGGTGTACCAGATCCAGCACGGAGAATCGAATCAGGTGGTACAGACGTTACAGACACTGATTTCTTCACAGCAGCGGGTCAGCGAACAGGAGTCCACATTGCGGCGGGTCTTTGCGCGCGGTGAGGAAGGGGAAGCGGATGCAGGCGCAACGGGTCAGGTTAACGAACGTCTGGTGGATATGATTGTGGATGGAGACGAAGGGTTTCAATTCAGTCCCTACATCAGCCTGGTTTCGGATGAACGTTCCAATTCGGTTGTTGCCTATGGTACGAGTTTCGATCTGGAGCAGGTATCCGACTTGATCAAGCGCATTGATGTGGTCTTGCCGCAGGTGCGCATTGAAGTGGTGATTGCCGAGGTGGCCTTGACTGGAGACATGGTGTCGGGATTGAGTGCATTCGGATTCCAGTATAAGAATCCGTTGGACCCCGACAATCCAGGCATTGGCGATTACGGGTTCCAGTTGGGGTCGCCGTCGTTTGATGGCGGCGGAGACAAGGCATTCTCCACCAGTTTCACGCTCAAGGACTTTTCCTTGAATGCGATATTCAATGTGGCTCAGCGTGATCGCAATGTGCGCGTATTGTCCGCTCCAACGATTGTGACCACACACAATCGTCAGGCTCAGATCAATGTGGGCCAGGCACGGCCGATTGTTACGGGAACCATTACTGGAGCGGGGACTGGTGCGGACCTCACTACCCGCGCGACCGTGGAGTATCGTGATATCGGGATTGAATTGCGCGTACGTCCGCTGATTGGTACGGGATCCAATATCCAGATGGAGATTGAACAGATCGTTGATACCGTCGTGGGCACTCAGACGATTTCCGATAACGTGCAGCCGATTATCGGTACGCGCCGTGCCAGTTCGTTCATCAGCGTGCGCGACCGGGAGGTCATTGTTCTCGGTGGGTTACAGTCGGTTGATACAGCGGAAGTAAACGAAAAAGTATTTCTGTTGGGAGATCTGCCTTTGCTGGGTGGGCTATTCCGCCCGAAAACCACGCGTCAGGACGTGCGTGAGTTGATCATTTTCATTAAACCATATATTGTGGAAAGCGGCAGCGACCACGAACGCCTGGCAAAGGAACAACTGGAAAAAACCGCAGTGGGCCGCGAAATCGAGTATTATCTGCGGGAAGGTCGTTTCCCTGAACAGGAACAGTTGCGTTCAGGTGACAAGACCAAGGAGGAATGGCAGCCCACTTCCTCCCCACAGGTTCCGCAACGGGTTTGGGAATTGCCGAAAGAACAGCCTGATGAGGCTGCAGTAACGGAGGCACAACAATGAAACGATTACAAAAAGGTTTGTGGACAGGCTTGTGCCTGTCGGCTTTGACTTCAGGTGTATTGGCGCAGGTATGGGAGGAGAATCGGTCAGACAGTCAGGTCGTGCCCGACGAGAATAATACAGGCGATGTGACCGTTGTGACACCATCAGAACCGCGGCCTGGAGGGGAAGGCCGCGGGCGAGGTGGGTTCCGTAATATGTCCGAGGAAGAGCGTGCGGCATTTCGTGAACGCTGGAATAACATGAGCGAGGAAGAACGCACCGCACAGCGAGAGCGTCGGACGAACAATATGACAGAGGAAGAGAGGGCAGCATTTCGCGAACGGCGTTCCCGTGGCGAGGGTGGTGCAAGAGGAGGAGAAGAGGGAAGCGGAGGAGCATTCGCCGGCCCAACCGGCCCGACAATCCCAACGGCCCCGACGGGTTCAACCGGCCCGACCAGCCCAAGGGGGGCAGGTGGTGGCAGGACGGGAATGGAGGGAGGCGGACAGCGAGGTCCCCGCGGTGGCGGTATGGCGCCCTTGGGAGGAGGCGGGCGACAGTCTGTGGCGTCCCCGAGAAGCGGCAGTGGTGGTATGCGGGGCACAAGATCCTCGGGTGATGTGCTGCGAGCAGTCAATGTACCCGAAAGATATCAACCACTGGTGACCAACTCACCCTTTATGAGTGCGGAGTACCGTGCCAGCTTGCTCAACAGTATGAATGCGGGCCGACGGGAATTATTGTTTACGGGTTTGAGTAAACCTGGAGGAGAGTGGTTGTTTGGGCTTGAGGAGAGACGCCAGGACCGTACTTACTGGATGGCATCGGGAGAAAGTGACAATGGCATAGAAATTCTTCAATTTGATGAAACCGAACGAACACTCACCGTGTCAATAGATGGGAGGGAGTTTATCCTTCGCTTCAGCACACAATAGTTTTTAATATCCTATCATGTTGTATCAAAATTACATCACTCAACGTTCACGCCTGACGAGTCAATCGGGATTTTCCCTGATGGAAATCGTAATCGCGATTGCCCTGCTACTGTTAATTTCAGGAGTGGTCATTACCAATCTGGACAGCGTGTTCGGGAGAGGACAGGAGAGTACCGCACGTTTGTTCGTAAAGGAAACGATTCGTACACCACTGACTGCATATCGTTCAGACACAGGTACTTTCCCGACGACGGAACAAGGGTTGGAGGCGCTGATCAAGGCGCCTGAGGGAGTCTCGAATTGGAAGGGACCGTATCTGCGCGATAGTTCGGTGCCGAATGATCCGTGGGGTCGCCCTTATCAGTATCGTTATCCTGGAGAAAAAAATCCTCTCAGCTATGACGTATGGTCTCTGGGGCCGGATGGTCAGGACAACGAGACAAACATTGGTAACTGGTAAACCAGTAGCTGCTTTTGATACAACAGCCCTCAGCGTCGTATTGGGATGAACTGACCCGCAGTCTGGATGCGAGCCAGAAGGAGGCCTTTTGGAATCTGCCGCGCCGTGAGCGATTGGAAAAACTGGCGGAATGGAGCGGTTTTGCCTCGCGTGAGATGGTGCAAATTGTGGGAAACCATTGCGGAGTGCCAGTCGTTCAACGGTTTGAGATCGATGAAGCCGTTTTGCCCGACTTCCCCATCCGTCTGATCCATGCCTTCGGTGTGGTGCCCATGAAGGGGGCTGAAAACGGAGCCATGATGCTGGCAGCTTGTTGGCCGCCTGATGAGGAAGTACAGCAATGGCTGTACGCGCTGTCGCAAAGGGAATTCCATTGGGCGCTGATCGATCCTGAAAAATGGGAGGAAACCATCACACGCCATTTTGGTGTGGGCGCTGCGGATCTGAGTGAAAGTGTGGTTCAGGTCGACAATGATCGGGGAGAGGCGGAGGAAGAGGATGAAAACGCAGCCATTATCCGTTTCGTGAACGAGGTCATTGCCCAGGCTGTGCGTGATCGGGCGACAGACATCCATTTTGAGCCGCGCAAGGAAGTTTTGCGGATTCGCTACCGTATTGATGGGCGGTTGATTCCCGTGCAGGTGCCGCCGAATCTGGTGGCCTTCCAGAGTGCGATTATCTCCCGTATCAAGATTATGGCCCGCTTGAATATCTCCGAGAAGCGGAGACCGCAGGATGGTCGTATCACTTATGGCGGAGGGCGTAGCGAGATTGACGTACGCGTTTCCACGCTACCGACCATGTACGGAGAGAGCGTCAGCATGCGTCTGTTGAATGAACAGAGCCAGCCCATTACCATCAAGGAGTTGGGTTTTCTGCCGGAGGACGAGAAAGTGCTGCATCACGTATTGAATTTGCCACACGGCATCCTGTTGATCACGGGGCCTACAGGTTCGGGGAAAAGTACGACACTGTCTGCGTTCATGCGTATTTTGGGGACTCCTGAGAGACGTGTGATTACCGTGGAAGATCCGATTGAATATGAAATCCCCGAAGTGAACCAGACGCAGGTAAATCCTGATATCGGGCTCACTTTTGCAAGCGCGTTGCGTAGCGTATTGCGGCAGGATCCCGATGTCATCATGGTGGGGGAAATCCGCGACCGCGAAACTGCGGACATTGCGGTTCGCGCATCGTTGACGGGACACCTGGTGTTGAGCACGTTGCACACCAATGATGCGCCAGGCGCGATCACGCGTCTGATCGACATGGAGATCGAGCCGTTCCTGATAGCTTCCTCTGTCGAGTTGGTCATTGCGCAGCGTCTGATTCGCCGCCTCTGTTTGCACTGTGCCGAACCCGAAAAAGTATCCGCAGTGCTGGAGCGTTCCCGTCGCATCATGCTTGGGTTGGATGCTGAGCCGTCAATTAAGGAGACGCAGGCGGACTTTCACAAACCGAAGGGATGTGACCATTGCAGACATCTGGGCTATAGGGGCCGAGTCGGCATTTTTGAAATCCTCAGAGTGGATGAGGGCTTGCATGATTTGATTACCAGTGGCGCTTCAGCGCGTGACATACGTCATCGTGCCATGCAGCATGGCATGCGTTCGTTGCAGGCCAGCGGATGGGAGCATATTCGGGCGGGTTTAACTTCCTTTGCGGAAGTGATGCGCTATGCAGATGCCAATGTGGAGCAGCAGGAGGAACCTCGAACGGAGGATGCGTAAGGTATGAGGGAAAATGTGTCCAATTTTGATTTCGTGCGTTGGTTGGGGAAGACAGGTCGTTTTGAAAGAGAGGAAGTAAGTTGGAGTTTTTTGCAGAAGCTGGAAGAACTGTCACGCAGCGGCTTGCCGCCAGGGGAGGCAATCCGTATTATGGCAACCCGTATCCGTGAGCCCAGGATGCAGGGGATTGCGCAGCGTTGCTGGAAGGATTTGCGGGAAGGTAAAAGCCTTTCGCAGAGCCTGCGCGGTCTACCGCGTATATTTGATGCCTCGGTACTGGCAATACTTGAAGTGGGTGAGGCTACCGGAAACCTGGCCAATGTCCTGATAAACGCGCGCGAATTGATGGAGGGACGCATCCAGTTGCGCAAGGAGTTCATTGCGCGCATGTCGTATCCCGCGGCCATGATTGTGATTGTCATCATGGTTTTTCTTTTCGGACTGTTTTATATGGTTCCCAAGGTGGAGAACATGATGCAGAACATGGGAGCCTCGCTGAGCTGGTCTGTTCAGCTCCTGCTGGGTGGCGCAAAAATTGCGGTATACTTGATGCCTGTTATGATAGTGGCGCTTATCGTATTTATAATATGGATACGAAAATGGAGGACTACGGAAGAGGGTGTGTATCGGACAGATGAGTTTTTGCTTAAAGTCCCTGTCTATCGCGATATTGCAACCAATGCGGAGATATGCAGGCTGACCAGTCTGGCAGCCATATTATTTCGCAATGGGGTGGAAACTACGGAGATACTTCGCTTGATGGAGCGCAGCCTGCACAACCTGGTCCTCAGGAAGAAGTTGCATCAGGCGCGGCAAATGATTAAGGAAGGAATTTCATTTTCAACAGCGCTTTCCCGCACAGGCCTGTTGCCTGATATTGATGCGGATGTGCTTGGAGTGGGAGAGAATACGGGCAATCTGGCCGAGAGTTTCCAGAACATATATCAGATTCGCCAGGTGCGGCTCCGGGAATCGTTGGCCCGTCTGACGTCCGTTATTGCATACGGAACCATTTTGCTGGTTTTCACGATGATCTTCCTGTTGGCATACGGTATGGTGGGAAGTATGTTGCAGTTAAACGAGCGAATCCTCAGTAGATAGGTTAATGCTTTCGATCATGGGGTACAAAAATGGTTTGTATCACTATATTGTTAACATTGTGGACTCGGCATTTATCATATTACGCAAACACCTCAGAGATCTGAGGTTCCGATATCATTTGACGCAGGAGGAGGCCGCACATTTGACAGGACTAAGTCATAAGCATTACCAATCTATTGAAAGTGGACGACGCAAGCAGATTTGGTTGGAAACCGTAGAGCGATTGGCAAAAGCGTATGGGTTAAGTGTGTCCGGTATTCTCAATGAGAAGTTGCCTGAGACCGCATTGTTAGTGGAGCGTCCGCCTTCCAGTAAAATTCATTATGGAAGTACTAAACGACGTGGCCCAAGAGGATTAAAAAGAGGAGTATAAATGATCTTACAAATGTAGGGAAAAAATCCTACACTTTGTTGGAAATCAGATATTTAGCTCAATAAGACTTGTCCGTGCAGAGAGGATGGCTTATCACTGGCCTTTTTAACGCAAGGTCATGAAAACACAAAATACGGTAAGAGTAGCGATTATTGGATTGGGCGCCATGGGCGGCGGACACGCCAGGGCCTTTGTTGGGGGACAGGTGCCGAATGGGCAGTTGGTGGCGGTATGCGATACGACCCAAAGCCAGTTGGACAAGGTGCCGGATGCCAAACATTTTACGCACGCGGATGAATTGTTTCGCTGGGGAGAGTTTGATGCCGTGGTCGTGGCGACACCGCACTATTCGCACACGACACTCGGTATTCAGGCATTGCAAAACGGCAAGCATTTGCTGGTAGAGAAGCCTGTTTCTGTACACAAGGCGGATTGCGAAAAACTGTACGCTGCCTATACGGATAAGAATCTTGTATTTGGTGCTGTGTTCAACAAGCGTCCAGTGCCTCTTTACACCAAACTCAAGGCTTTTATGGAGGCGGGAGAGTTGGGTCAGTTGCGCCGTATCAACTGGATCATGACAGACTGGTTTCGCACAGCCTCTTACTATCGTTCGGGCGGTTGGCGTGCGACGTGGTCAGGAGAGGGCGGTGGTGTATTGCTCAACCAGTGCCCGCATGAACTGGATCTCTGGCAGTGGCTGTTTGGCATGCCGTCCAAGCTGCGCGCCTATTGTCAGTTTGGTCGCTACCACGATATTGAGGTAGAGGACGATGTAACAGCGTACATGGAATATGCGGATGGCACTACGGGTGTGTTTGTCGCTTCAACGGGAGAGAGTCCTGGCACCAACCGTCTGGAAATTGTAGGTGAGCGCGGACGTGTGATTGTGGAGCCAGGCAAGGATATTCATTTCCTGCGCAATACAGTGGAAATGAGTGAGTGGAATAAGATTGCGCCGGGAGGTTTTTCCAAGACGGAGACCTGGGATGTGAGAATTCCTGCGAGCAGTGAAATTCTGATGCATTCTGCAATCCTGAAGAATTTTGTAGAGGCGATTTTGAACGGAACCCCGCTGATTGCGTCCGCTCTGGAGGGGATTCGTTCTGTGGAACTGGCCAATGCGATGATTTACTCCAGCGTTCGCAATGAAGACGTGCAGTTCCCTCTCGACAGTGGCAAGTATGCGAAGTTGCTGGAAGAGTTGATCGCGGGTTCCAAGAGAAAATAAATCAGACCATGAGTGCGAAAGACGGTATGAATTATGTCGCGGAGTCTTCCGTGAAAAAGATGGCTTGCGAACCTGGAGAACTGGTGTTTGCCGCAGTAGGGTTGGATCACGGCCATATCTACGGTATGTCACAGGGGATTCTGGAATCCGGCGGTACCTTGAAGTGGGTGTATGACCCTGAGTCTTCCCGTGTGAAACAGTTTCAAGAGCATTTTCCGCAAGTCAGGGTTGCTCGTACCTTGGAGGAAGTGTTGGATGATCCCGAAGTAAAGCTGGTGAATTCAGCAGCGATTCCGTGTGATCGCGGGCCGCTTGGGGTGAAAGTGATGCAGGCAGGTAAGGATTATTTCACCGACAAGGCGCCGTTCACGACCTTGGAGCAAATTGCGGACGCCCGTAAAGCATCTGCTGAAACAGGGCGTAAATACATGGTCAGTTTCAGTGAGAGAATTCACAATGAAGCCTCTGTGCTGGCCGAAAAACTGATCAAGGATGGTGCGATTGGCAAAGTAGTCGGATTGCAGGGCTTCGGCCCCCATCGCCACGGCGCATCCCGCCCCGACTGGTTTTATCGCAAGGCCCAGTACGGCGGCATATTAGTCGATCTGGCGAGCCACCAATGTGATCAGTTTTTTGCCTATACAGGAGCCCGTGAGGCGCGGGTGATTTCCGCGCGGGTCGCCAATGTGCGCTTCAAACAGTTTCCCGAACTGGAAGATTACGGAGAAGCGCTGATTGAAGGGGACAACGGCAGTTCCATGTATATCCGCGTGGACTGGCTGACTCCTGACGCGTTGCCCGCCTGGGGGGATGGACGCATGTTGATTATCGGTACGGAAGGCTATTTGGAGCTGCGCAAGTATATAGACCTGGGCACCATGAAGTTGGAGCCTACGGTGTTTCTGGTGAACCAAAAAGAGCACCGCGAATTCAAACCCAAGGGCACTATGGGATTCCCATTTTTCCCCGCTCTGATACGCGATATTCTCGACCGCACCGAAAACGCCATGACCCAGGAACATGCGTTCAAGGCCAGTGAATTGGCCGTACAAATCCAGGTAGCCGCAGATACGCTCGGCATGCGCCAAGGCTAGTCTCGCAGGCTCCCCGCTCGTCCTATGGGTCCCATGGGAGGGCTGGACCTACTCTAAATGTCCTTGAGGGCGAGCCTCTTATCGAGGCTTTATCCAATATGGTCGGGCCGGAGAGATTCGAACTCTCGACCTCTTGCACCCCATGCAAGCGCGCTACCAGGCTGCGCCACGGCCCGACTGAGAATGGTGCCCAGAGTCGGGGTCGAACCGACACGTCCTCGCGGACACCAGATTTTGAGTCTGGCGCGTCTGCCAATTCCGCCATCCGGGCAATTAGAAGCGGTGAGAGTACCCCCAATCATGAAATCTGCGCAAGCAAAAACGTAGTTGTATTGTTATTCCAGTCAATACGCGCAGCTCTTATACGGCTTGCCATACAAAGGGGTGAGTGGTAGGCTTGGTTCATATTCAAACCCGTTATACCAACCATGAAAAAAATACTGATTGCACTGTCTCTCCTCTCTTCCTTGTTTCTCGTTGCATGCAGTGGCGGCGTGAAGGCCGAAGAAAATAAGCCAACCGCTGAAATCAAGGCGGAAGCACAGAAGCTGGATGCGTCTGCGCTGCGTACGAAAGCGTTGGAGTACAAGGATGCGATTCTGTCGAAAGTCAAGGAATTGGCCAAGTACGAGGAATCGCTGAAGGCCATTCCCGCGGCAGAACTGTTGGGTGAAAAAGCAGGAGAAATCAAGAAGCAGATTACGGACGTGACTGCTTCCTTGAAGTCCCTGAACGACCGCTACGCAATCTACTACGACCTCCTGAAGGAAAAAGCAGGGGATCTGACTGGATTGGACGCGCGGGTAAAGTGAGAGTCAGGGAGAAATGATGTGGTAGTTGCTGCTGCAAATCGCAACCATTTCTTCTTCAAATATCCAGCGGATTTCAAAGCGCGGGCCCCACGAATCGGAAATGGCAATTTCCTGTGTTAACGGGTTGTAGCCGATGATCATGCAGACATGGCCGCCCCATTCCTGCCCGCGCAGTCCCTGTTCCAGATTGCGTTTATTTGGACGGTTTTCCTTGGCCCAGACAGGGAGATCCCTGGCATTGCTGCGCTCATAGCTGCGCATGGTGAAGTGGTGGTTCAGATCCTCGTACACTCTCATTCCCCAGAGAATTGGGGTTCCCTGATCGATACAGCGTTTGATTTCCTTGATGTCCACCTTGGAACTGCGGGTCAACCAGCGCCTGCCATTGCGCCGCACCTCACGCCGCAGGTTTTGTTCCATGACACCGAGGTAGGTGCCGCCGCCAGCGCGGGACTCGCCCACCATGGCGAGGACATACATATCCCCTGGAATGCTGTAGTAGCGCAGGATACGTTCAAAAGTAGCAGGTACGCAATATCCTTTGGGCCCCTGGTTGACCATGGGGATGTCTTTGAGAAAGGTATCGCCGTTTTCCTTGCGCACCACCCGTTCTTCCAGTTGCTTGCGCATGGCTTCAAACGGAATATGCGGAGTCCCCGTGGTGGACCATGACTTTGTAGGGATGATTTGCAGAGAGACGTATTCGTTGCGTTCAACAGCGAGTAAGAACGTGGTGTCCTCAACATCCCAGCGCAGATAGCGGCCATAGTCGGAGTAGTCCCGCTTGGGTTCGCCGAGTAACTTGGAGAGGCTTGCCTGGATGATTTTTCCGTCGAGATCAATCTGCATCTTGTAATCTCCTCCAGTATCTCCCTTATTGGCGAATACCATGGAGATGGATACAGGGAGTTTATTTTCCGCGTGCAATACGATGGAGTAAGGTCTGGCGCCCAACGACTTGAAGAAAGCGCTTTCGTGGTTCGGGTATTTGCGAAAGCTGGAAGAGGTACTGGTCTGGGATTCCCTGGGGAGCCCCATCCTGGAGGCCACCTGACCGGCGGCCTCTTCCCACAGGGATTGCTTGCTCCAGATATTCATCGAGAAAGGAGCATTGAGAGAATCCATTTTGAACGCAGAAGCCTGGATCTGTTCGCGGATCTGTGCCAGCAGTTTGCGGTTTTCCTCAGTCAGTTTGTTGAGTGGGTAGTCAAACACGCGCCCATCGGCATGGCGAAAGGTGACACTGTCTTTCTGAATCTTGACGACTGTAGCACGCAGGGAAACACCGTCGGTATTTGTCCATGTGCGCAGTTGATCTTTGGCTGACAGCAAAGAGAAGATCAGCAAAGAAAATAGAGTGAAGAAAAAGTGTCTCATGCCAGTAAGAAAAAGGAGTTTTTTGAACTCTTCAATATCTGAAAAGGAACACTATTTAACAAAAACAGTTTGCGCAAGATTCCTTGTAGGAGTCCCGACTTCAGTCGGGATGACCCTTGGCGTAAAAACAGTCGCGGCGTAAAGCCCCTCCTGCAGTTCATCCCTCGGTGTATGAAAGTCGGCCAAAGCCCATCGACTACGGCCCGCACAGAGGCGAGCCCTCCATTTCAGATCAAAATGTACCAGCGCCCGGCACCTAATGGGGTGGACAAAAGGGGTTCTGATGAACAGGATGAACGGATGTCGTTTCGTATCCTTTTTGTGTGCATGGGGAACATATGTCGTTCCCCTGCAGGCGAGTGTGTCATGCGTCATTTGTTGCGCGATGATCCGTTGCGGGAGCTGGTGGAGTGTGATTCGGCAGGTACACTGGGCTATCACACGGGTGAGTCGCCCGACCCTCGCATGAGCCAGGCTTTGCGCGATCGGGGGATTACGGTGTTGGGGCGCGCCAGACAGGTGTCACAGGACGACCTGGAAAAGTTTGACCTCATTCTGGCAATGGATCGGGACAATCTGCGCTATCTGCATGACCTGGATGCACAGGGCAAGTATCGGGATAAGATGGGTCTGTTTGGCTCCTATTGCCAGAAGACGCCGGGTGCGGAAGTACCCGATCCGTATTATGGTGGAGCGGAGGGCTTTGAGCGGGTATTGGATATGCTGGAAGACGGTTGTAGCCAGCTCATGGGAAAACTGCGAACAGCAGTCTGACACGGACGGCGTTTTTGTCGCAGAAAATTCACCTGTGTGTCGCGGGATTGACACGCGGATCGGTTTTACTGTGTCCGTAAACGAATTTCTGATGTCCACATGAACCGTGTTGTCAAGACAGACTCTATTTTTAAGCAGACATGAAGCTGTATGTTCAGACTGTGATCCTGTCGGATATCCATTTGGGGACGCCGGATTGCAAGATCGATGAAGTAAACCATTTTCTACAGTACGTACACTGCAGGAAACTGATTCTCAATGGGGATATTATTGACGGATGGCAGTTGATGCGTTCCGGCAAATGGACTGCGGCACATTCCCGTTTTGTGAGACTGGTACTGAAAAAAGTGGAAAGACGTGACACGGAGGTCATCTATCTGCGGGGAAATCATGACGATGTACTCTCTTCGTTTACCCCTCTGAATTTTGGGCGCCTGCAGATACGGGAGGACTACATTCACGAGACCCCCAGGGGGCGTTATCTGGTACTGCATGGAGACGTGTTTGATTCCATCACAAGAAACTTTGTGTTTCTGGCACACCTGGGTGACTGGGGGTACTCGTTGTTACTCAGAATCAACCGTCTTTACAATGCATGGCGTACGTGGTGTGGCCGCGAATACTATTCGTTGAGCAAAGCAATCAAGGCGCGGGTAAAGTCTGCGGTAAATCATATTTCCAGCTTCGAGCATCATCTGGTAAGGCTTGCCAAGGAAAAGGGGTGCGTGGGAATCATCTGTGGGCATATTCACACAGCGGCAGATAAACAGATGGAAGGAATTCACTATTTAAACTCCGGTGATTGGGTGGAATCGTTGACTGCCATCGTGGAGCGACTGGACGGTACGATGGAGATCCTGAACTATCAGGATTTCATTAAAGAATATCCAGTGCCGTCGAAGAGAGAGGAAGAGCCTGCGGAACTGGTTTCCTGAAGAGAGATATTCAGGTGTTGTTTTTGAAGAAACACTCAAGCCCGAGCAGCGTCAGGTTGGGGTTCCAGATAAACTCAGGCAGTTGACTGCTCCACAGATTTCCAGCGCTACCGCCAGTGAGTATGATTGCAGGAGATCCTGTTTCACCTAGTTGTCGGAGAGCGTTACGCACGGAATCCAGCAGCGCCAGAATCATGCCGGTGAACCCGATGACACAACCGGAGCGCATGGCTTCGCGCGTGCTTTTCCCGATGACTGGACCAGCGACCAGTTCAGAGGGGTTCAATTTGGGCAGTAGGGCTGTTTGTTCGTGCAGGTAACGGGTCATCAGCCCCATGCCAGGGGCTATAATGCCCCCTTCGTAGCCGCCGCGGCGCGAGACGATATCAAACGTGGTGGCAGTACCCATATCTACGACAATGGATGGCAGTCCGTGCAGAAAAGCAGCTCCAATGGCATTGGCAAGGCGATCCTGGCCGATTTCCTCAGGCTTGGGATAGTGGATGGGGATTCCCAGATTGCCCTGGTGATGCAGCCCTACAACGGGGCGCGCAGGGAGGAGCCTGGTAAGAAAAGATTGTAGTAGTGGATTAACCGATGGCACAACGGAGCACCAACAGGCTCCGTCCAGCTTGGCTGAATCCATGCTGAGACCAGGCAATCCTGAACTTAAATCCGCGGAGGAGCAATTTCCTGATTCGCGCAGTATTCCCTGATCCATTACGCCCCAGTGAAGGCTTGTATTGCCCACGTCGACACAGAGTATCATAGTCGTATTTTCAGGTTCTCAGGGTGATTTCGCCCGAATGGACTGTGGCGATACTCTGGTCTGGCAATCTCAATCGCAGAGATCCATCTGGGTCAATTCCTTCTGCAATCCCAGAGATGGTCTGGCCTGAAGTCTGTGTACAGCGGACCGGCATTCCCTTGAGCAGATCGTAGCGTTTCCATTCGAGGGAGAGTGTTTGAACATAATCCCCGTCGATGAACTGTTGAAATGCCTTCAGTACCTGGCTGATCAATCCAGCAGTGAGCCTGCTGAGATCCTGCGCCTTGCCTGTGAGTTGGGCCAGTGAGACGGCTTTGCGGGCCAGTTCAGGGTCCCATTTGGAGCAGTCACAATTGACATTAATCCCAACGCCGAAGATCAGATCACGGGTACGGTCACTGTCGATGCGGGCCTCGGTGAGCATGCCAGCTATCTTGCGATTGGCGGCATAGAGATCGTTTGGCCATTTGACCCCCAGGCGCAGATAGCATAATTCCTCCAAATAGCGACAGATGTTTACACCCATCCACAGGGTCAGGGTATTCATCTGGCAGGGAGGAAGCTGCGGACGAAACACAAAACTGATGTAAACATTGCCTTCTTCGGGGCTGTGCCAGTTCCTGCCCAGGCGCCCGCGTCCACGTGTCTGATGCTGGCTGATGACGACAAAGGGGTCTGGTGTGCCCGCCGCCAGCAGACGTTCCGCTTCACTGTTGGTACTGTCTACCACCGGTTTCAGGAAAACGGGCAACTGAGACAGTTCCTCGGGCAGGAAGGCACGAATCAGTTTGTTACTGAGCCCGATCGGATGGCGGGTAATCCTGTAGCCGCGGTTGCGTACCGCGTCAAAATCAAATCCTTGTTCACGCATTTTTTCCAGTCGACTGCGAACACCCACGCGGGAAATATCCAATTGTTTGGCCAGCTCAGTTCCCGATACAAAACCAGGGGAGGCTCCGATCAATTTTCTCAGAATTACAGTATCTGGCTCTTGCATGGGCTTTGTAAATGTAAGAAGGTGATTGTATTATCCCTCTTCCATATCCAGGCCAATATCTGGCCATCGACTCTGATGGGTAAGGGCTCCACAGGAAATAAAGTCGGCACCAAGACTACCAGAGGAAGGGAAGACAGGGTAACCCCACCGCTCAGTTCTATTAACACTTGATCAGTGGTTAAGTCAAGTGCTCTTCGGATGGAATCCTGGCTGAAATTGTCCAGCAGGAACAGGTCGATCCAGTCGTATTCGAGCAATCGCTCCAGTTGGTCCAACCGATCCACTTCCACCTCCAGCAAGCAATCAGGACGTTTTTCCTTATGTTGATAAATATGATCCGGCCAGCGCGGCCCGTGCATGCTTTCCAGTAAAGAGAAATGATTATCCTTTACCATGAAGCGATCGTAAAGCCCGCGTCGGTGATTCCAGCCGCCACCCGTCGAAACCGCATATTTCTCCAATGCCCGGTAGAGAGGATGTGTTTTGCGAGTGTCCAGCAGACGGGTGGGGGAATCCCCCAGAGCGTCCACATATTCAGCGGTAAGGGTGGCTACTCCGGACAAATGCTGGAGGAAGTTCAAGACCACCCGTTCTGCGGCAAACAAACTGGGCGCCGGACCGCTCAGATGACCGATCCTGTCGCCGCCGTTTAGTTTCACCCCATCCCGCACCCCCGCACAGGGGCGAAATATCAGGTCTGGATGGTACTGCGTAAGCAGTACTGGAATGAAGGGTACCCCGCACAGGCAAATGGGCTGCCGGGTGCGCAAGCAGGCATGGGCCGTGCCACCGATATATAACAGACTGCTGGTAATATCCTCGGCTTGCGGCGGGCGCACCCGAAACCCCCATCCCCCCATATCTTCCTCTCGGGCCAGCCGCGCGAT
>CAZYDZ010000017.1:15911-18034 GCA_964646535.1 uncultured Opitutaceae bacterium | reverse complement strand
AACATTCGGGGGTGACTGTGGCGATTACTGATGGACGCAGCGAAGGTTGTGTCAGCCAGTTGCTACAGCCGGACTTTCGCGGCACCCTGTTTTTGCCGCGTCCGGGTGGATTGCGCAGCCGCCAGCGCTGGATGGCCTTTTTCGACCGGCCGCTTGGCGTACTGGTTGTGGATGAAGGGGCAGGCAAGGCGTTGTTGCGCAATGGGCGTAGTTTGCTGGCCAAGGGTGTGACCAAGGTAGAGGGTTCGTTTGCGGTGAAATCATTGGTGGAGATTCGTTCCGAGAAAGGGGCGGTATTGGCTCGCGGGTTGGTGCGTTATTCCAGTGTGGATTGTCAACGCATCCTCGGTTTGTCGAGTGAAGATATTGCCATAATCTTTCCAGAGGAAAGGCGGTTTGAGGTGGTACACCGGGATGATTTGGTTATTCTCTCCTGATTCATGTCAGTAGAAAAATTTACAGAAGAGAGAGAAGGTTGGGCTTCTCCCGGGTTTCGTGTCAGCGGTATTGATTATGCGAAAGAATTGAATCCTGAGCAGTACGCGGCTGTAAGCGCTCCAGAAGGCCCTGCCTTGGTACTGGCAGGCGCCGGTTCGGGCAAGACCCGTACCTTGACCTACCGGGTTTCCTGGTTGCTGGATCAGGGAGTGAAGCCGTGGCAAATCCTGTTGCTCACTTTTACCAACAAGGCGGCGAAGGAGATGCTGGAGCGTGTGGCGTCTTTGACCGGAGTGGAAGCACACCAGTTCTGGGGGGGTACGTTTCACAGTATCGGACAACGGATCTTGCGGGCCAATGCGGCGCGGATCGGGCTTTCGCCAAACTACAACATTCTCGATCAGGGAGAAGCGGAATTGTTGTTGGCCGACTGTATCCGTTCGGAGTATCCACGTTTCTTGAAGGAAAAGGAAAACCCGAAGGCGGGGGTGATCGCCAGCGTGATCAGTTACAGCCGCAATACTTGCCAGCCGATCGGCAAGACAATCGAAAAGCAGTATCCCTACTTCGAGGAGTACGCGAGCAGGATAGAACAATTTGCCAAACTTTACGAAGAGCGCAAAAAGAAGGAGAATGTCTGCGATTATGACGATCTGCTGGAGTATTGGCATATCCTGCTGCGCGACCACGAGGAGGTGAGGAACCAGTACCAGCATAAGTTTCGTCATGTTCTGGTGGACGAGTATCAGGATACCAATCGCTTGCAAAGCCAGATAGTGGACTTGATGGCGGCGGGGCACCGTTCGGTGATGGCGGTTGGAGATGATGCCCAGTGCATCTATACTTGGCGTGGCGCTGATTTCGCCAATATCATGGAATTTCCTGAGCGCTATGAAAATTCAACGCTCTTCAAGATTGAGACGAATTACCGAAGTTCGCCGGAAATCCTGGCATTTGCCAATTCCGTACTGTTGTCGCAGCCTGTGGGGCGCGGCTATGAGAAAAACCTGAAGGCGGCGCGAGAGAGCCATACCAAACCGTATGTGATCCAGACCGTGGATCCTTCCGAACAGGCAAAATTTGTTGTTAACCAAATCGTGGAATTGCATCGGCGTGGTCGGTCATTGTCGGAGATCGCCGTCCTTTACCGTGCCCATTACCATGCAGTGGAATTGCAAATGGAGCTGACGCGACAGGGGATTCCGTTTCAAATCACCAGTGGTATTCGGTTTTTTGAACAGGCGCACGTCAAGGACATCATTTCATTTATTCGTTTCGCCTGTAATCCTTCTGACAGTTCTTCGTTTCGCCGTTTCGTCAAACTGATTCCCAAGATCGGTGAGGTGACTGCTCAGAAGCTGCATACGATGGTCTATGACCTGATTGAGGAGGAGCGTCGCAGTCCAACATTAGCAGGTGGTAAGTCCATTCTTAGTGATGCGATGGAGCACTCGTCGGTGTTGAAGAAAATACCGGCAGAAGGTCTGGATGCCTGGAAATCGGTAGCCACTTCGGTACAGGATATTGCCGATGCGATGGAAGAGGGGGATGCGACGGCGGTGGTCGATGCAGCGATGGAAGGATGGTATGACGACTACATGCGCACCCATTTTACCAACTATCTGGCGCGGCGTGACGATCTCGATGGTTTGTCTGCCTTTGCCCAGCAGTACAGTAATATTCAG
>CAZYDZ010000017.1:15533-15901 GCA_964646535.1 uncultured Opitutaceae bacterium | reverse complement strand
ATTCAGGATTTTCTCAGCCAGGTGGTATTGCTGACATCTGAGACGGCGGACAAAAATGATGGAAAGGCGAACGAAGAGTCTGTTCGACTGACCACGATTCACCAGGCCAAGGGATTGGAGTTTGACCATGTGTTTGTGATTGGTCTGGCGCAGGGATCCTTTCCATTGAAAAGATCCATTGAGAGTGGGGATTTGGAGGAAGAACGCAGGTTGTTTTACGTGGGAGTAACACGTGCCCGCCAGGAACTGTATCTGGTTTATCCGAGTATTACGGGAGGACATGGGCCTGTGATGCGTACCGAGCCGAGCCAGTTTATTCTTGAGGTTCCAGAAGAACAGTATCAGATGATAAGGGTGCGACCCGTTCC
>CAZYDZ010000017.1:0-15523 GCA_964646535.1 uncultured Opitutaceae bacterium | reverse complement strand
AATAAATATGATTTCAATGAGTCCGATTTCCGTTTGGTCCCGCAAGAGTGTATGGATGGTCATCTTTGCCTCTTTGATGTCAGTTACTTCATTGCTGGCGGATGAGGCGAAGGCGCCGGATGATCTGCCTCCAGAGAAGGTGAAGTTTTCCCAAGTATATTTTCGTTATATACCTGAGGCAAATTTTCAGAGAATCAGTGAGTTTTTCAGTGGAGAAGAAAATCCTGGCAGCCGCAGAATATTGCGTTCTGATGCAGAATCACGCAGTGGCTTTTACTATATCCTGAGAGTAAACCCTGTGTGGAACGCATTGCCAGAGGGAAGTATCCTGCGTGTCCATTATGTTCCGTCGGGAGGGGTGCGGGTGGTATCGTATGACTTTCTGCTCGGTGAGCAATTGAAGGATTGGAGCGGCGAAGTATTCTTTGGCCTGACTGGAGAACAGTGGAAATCTGCCTCAAAATGGGAGCAGCCCATTGCCTGGAAGCTGGAACTGTTGACTTCAGGGGGGGAAGTGTTGGCAGACAGACAGAGCATGCTGTGGGAGCGTAATTAAGGTTCCTCCAACCCTATAGGAGCGGTTTCGCGTGAGCTTCTTTAAAACGGTACTGGCACCTTGCGGTGGCGGTTACTTGCCGAACCTGCGCGTCAGCGCATAGACTCCGAGGCCTGCCAGCAGGGACCAGGCAAGGGAGATATAGATGGCTGTCTGGGTGGCGGTTCCCTGGTTGGGAGACCATGCTAGGACCACGCCAGGCAGGGTCAGTAAAGCCCATGAAAAATAGAGTAGCGACACCTGGTTGTGGCGAAATCCTGCCTGTACCAGACGTTGGTAGAGATGGGAGCGGTGCGCGGCAAAAACATTTTCCCTGTTGAGCAGCCTTCTCAGAAAGGTGAACCCGCCATCGAGAATAAAGGGAGAGAGCAATAAGCAAAATCCGGCGAGTACCAGGGTTGCAGAGGGTTCCAGAGAGGTCGTGTATTGCCCGGAGGAGAGAAATGCCAGTGGCAGCCATGCGAACATAAAGCCGAGAAAATTGGAACCGACATCCCCCATGAATACTTTGGCCGGATGCCAGTTAAAAAACAGGAATCCTATCAGGCAGCCCAGGATTGCCAAGCTGATCAGTCCAATGAAATAGGCCTGTATGAAAAACGCCAGCAAGGTGCTGCCGATGCAGACCACAATCCCCTGAACGACTGCGATACCGTCAATGCCATCCATGAAATTGTAGACGTTGATCATGCCGATGAACCAGAAAACCAGCAGGACCTTACCCATCCAACCCCATTCTATTTCACGCAGGTAGGGGAGCTGTAGCGAAGGCCAGTCCGGCCCTATCCAGACCAGTGGGATTACCAGTAGGAATTGCAGGAAAAAGCGCAGTTTGGACGAGAGAGAGGATATGTCATCACGAAACCCGAGAAAGCTGAATGCTCCTGCGCAAAACAGTGAATAGGCCAGCCACAGGGGTGTGATGGATGGTCTTGCCCACAGAAATGCAGCCAGTGCGATCAGTGAGACAACTGGAAAGAAAAAAAGCCCGCCACCGCGCGGGGTGGGACTCGTGTGAGAGCTGCGCTCATTGGGACGATCCATGAGTGCCCAGGTTTGAGCCCGCCGAACAAACCAGCGCACTCCCCACCAGGTGGAGAATACAGCAAGCAATACACATGCGATACAAATTCCAGTCAGTAACATGCTGAACATACAGTGTGTTGAAAATCCCGGGAAATCCAATTCTTTTTCTGACTCTTGAGCAGGGAACCGTCCAGTCCGCCTCTCATGTTCCGACTGCGGTAACCGGTACAGTGTTGCAGATAAAGATCCGTATCTCGGCCTGACTGGTTGCTGGATTCTTGCCCGTATGAATCGCGTGGTTGCGCTCGCTGATGGAATTGCATTACGATCGCCCACCTATGTCTATATGGAAGCTTTTGCCCAAAGTATTTGCCAATATGTTGCTACTGGTATTGGCCGTCATTTCGGTTCTGGTAACTGTCAGTGTATTTCGGAACACAGGGCAGGCCTGGCCTGTGGAAGCGCCTGAACAGGAGTCGATCAGCAGTGGATGGTTGTGCATAGGAAATTCTGATTCACATTATCAGGTGCCCGCCAACCAGTTGGGACAAGACGCCGATGACGACCGCGTAGTGAGTATTGTGGCGTCGCGCAGTTATTTCTCTTATCGATCCTTTGAAATGGTGACTTTTCTGCAAACTGATCAGGGAAAAGTGATGCGTTTTGAACTTGGCAAAGGAGGCACTTTGTTTCGGGTGGCGACGTATATTCTTGGCTGGATCGGGTTGATCCGCTTCTTCATCCAGATTCCCCGCTGGTATCGCCAATGGCTTTGACGCCTGCCCCTGTCGATAGTTGTCTGAGAGACAGGCGTATGCTCCATACGCAAACGAACAGGAGGGCATTGACCAGTAGCATGCAGGGTGCCGTGGCTGAATCCAATGCCAGTGAAAGATAGAGTCCTGCGACACTCGCAAACAGGGCAATTATGGAAACCCAAAACAGCAATACGGGGATTCGCTTGCTGATCAATAGAGCAGTGGCGGCAGGGAAGATGAGCATGCCGACTGGCAGGATGACTCCCACCGATTCCAGACTGGATACCAGAACCAGTGTCAATAAGCCAAGCAGGAGCGCTTGGATCAGGCTTGGGCGCAGGCCTGCGAGCGTTGCCAATTCGGGAGAGAAAGAGGAAATGACCAGTTCCTTATAGAAAAGCAGAATAAAGACCAACAAAGCAAGTGTGACCAAGGCGATGCGCACCAGTTCAAACGGGAGCACGCCGAAACCGATGGCGCTTTCCATCGGGGGGAGAAACCCGATACTGAGCAGTTCGCCAAACAACACGCAATCCAGATCCAGATCTGTGGAGTTGGCGTACGCGGAGAGCAGCAGGATACCGCACGCAAACCAGATGGAAAAAACGGTTCCCATGGCAGCGTCCTGACGAATCGGGAAAAACCGTTGTAATGCGGTGATGGCAGCCAGCGCTGTGAAGGCGGAAAGCAAAGCGCCGCCAAACAGCATCCATGTCGAGGCGCCCGCGCCTGCCAGAAAAACCAGTACGACGCCTGGCAACAGGCTGTGACTGAGCGCATCGCCCAACAGGGAGAGACGGCGCAGCACCAGGAACACGCCTATCCATGCACAACTCAGGTTGACGAGGAACCCCATCAAGACAATCATCCCGTGGGCTTCAGGAAAGGAAGTCCATGGTGAAATGAGAAACTGCCAGATGGTGCTCATGTGGTTTTGGCGGGCGGAATGGGACGCCCATGGGGGTCCGCTTGCGGGTTTTGCAGTAATTGTGTCAACCGAGCCGCCACTTCGTCAGGCAGTTCATGCTCCATGCGCTCCGCGCTATCGTGGACGTGGTCGGCAGGAAATGCTGCCCGATTGGTCAGGTAAAGCTCCCACAGGCGATGGTTGCGGGTGATGCGGGCGGCTTCCTGCCAGCCAGCATCAGTCAGGTTGAATACACGATTGCCAACGTCCCTGCTTCTGGGGGTATGCCAGATTAACCAGCCAGATGAAACAAGCCGATCTAACGCCTGTTCCGCCTGGTTGATGTCCTGATTGGCTCGGATAGCGATCTGCTGCACGGAGAGATTGGGGCGTGAGTGTTCTTCTGTTTCAGCAACCTGATACACCCATTTGAGCGCATTTTCCCTCAGAATACGTAGTTGTTTCCGATAATGTTTCCAGGCTCGTGTGAGAATGCCGTGACGCACGCTGAAAAACAGAGACAACAACAGGATTGCCGCACTGGTGAGGACAATGAGAGGGCCGAGCGCCAGGCGCGGCGCACTGGCCGATAGAAACACGCCGACAATTGCGGAAACCGTGGTAAACAGGGAAGAGAGCAGCAGCATTGTGCGAAAGCGATGCGTGTGCAAACGAGCGGTGACGGGAGGAATAATCAGCAGTGCGGAGACAAGGACCACGCCAACCTTTTCCAATGCGATGATGACGGCAATGGTGACAAATGTCATTAACAGCGGATGGATCAGGGCTGGCCGAAAACCGCTGACCTCGGCGAATACGGGGTCAAAGGAAGTGATCAGCAGCTCCTTGTAAAATAAAATGATGAAGAGAATCGTGCACAGTGTCAGGGTTCCAAGCCACCAGAGATCGTCAGGAGAGAGTGAGGCTGCCTGCCCAAACAGGAAAGAGTTCAGGCCGCCTTTGCCGCTTAATGGCAGATTTTGTATCCAGGTGAACAATACGGCGCCCAGGGCATAGAACCCTGTCAGCACAAGCCCGAGCAGAGTATCTTCCTTTAATCGTGTGGAGTAGCGCAGCAAGCTGACCACCCAGACGGAAAGCAATCCCGCCATCAGTGCGCCCAACAGCATGACGGGCGTATTGCGCCCTGCAGAAATCAGAAATCCTGCAGCGATGCCTGGCAGGACACTATGGGAAAGTGTATCGCCGAGCAGAGAGAGCCGACGTACCATGAGAAAACATCCCAATAAGCCGCAGGATACACCAAGGAAAACAGCGCCACACAAGGCAGGTCCAATCAGGCTCCAGGAAAACATCAGAGTCAGCGCAAATTGTGAGTCGAGGAGAGTTGATGAGTCATTTCGCTCAAAATTGTCAAACGCCCCCCGTAGGTCTTCTGCAGTATTTCAGGAGTAAACACTGTGGAGGTGGGGCCAAATGCAACCAGGCGCTGGTTGAGCAAAATCAATGAGTCGAAATAGGATTGTGCGGTGGCGAGGTCGTGGTGTACCACCAGGATCGTCTTGCCCTGATTCCGCAGTTCGTGCAGCAGGCCAATAATGGTTCGTTCCGTGGTGGAATCAATCCCCGCAAACGGTTCGTCCAGCAGGTACAGGTCACACTCCTGTGCCAGCGCGCGGGCTAAAAACACACGCTGTTGCTGCCCCCCCGACAGTTCGGAAATCTGACGCTGCGCAAATGATTGCATCCCCACTTTTTCCAGTGCATGGCTGGTGAGTTCACGATCGTGCTTGCCCGGGCGGCGCAGCCAACCCAGATGCCCGTAACGCCCCATCAGGACAACCTCGTAGACACTGATTGGAAAATCCCAGTCAATGGCTTCTTTTTGAGGCACGTAGCCGATTCGCCTGCGCTTTTCCCTGGGGCTGCCCGTGAAAACGCGTACGTAGCCACGGCTCGGCGTGATCAGCCCCATGATGCTCTTCACCAGTGTGGATTTGCCAGCGCCGTTGGGCCCCATCAAGCCAACGATTTCGCCGCTGTTAACCTCCAGGTCCACTCCATACAATACGGGTTTATGATCGTAACTTACCGTCAGATCGTGCAATTCCAGCGGACTGGGCATACGGGGCCCCGTCTCCTCTCCGGTTGTAGAATGGTTCATGTGTTTGGTGTTTCTTATTCTATATTTTGATTAATCAAAGTAAAGAGGAAAAATACATGAACCCAGTGGATTGAAGCGGCTCTGATACAGTTTAACGATTTCCCTTCGGCCCTGTAGGAGGGGCTTTATGCCGCGACCCGAATGCGGCGTGATCTTGGTCGGGGCATAAAGCCCTTCCTGCAATCCCTTCTTCGCGTGAGACTTTCTGCAGAATGTACCAGTACTGGTTGAAGCGGCTCTTATTCGAAGGAATCCGAACGGAAAGGAGAGGCGGGGAGTCCTTCCTTACTGAACAAATTGGCTCCTTCGGGATTGTCTGCCCATGCGTAGCGGACGAAGCGGGGAGAGGCAATTTCCCGACTGTGGACTTTCACGCAATCTCCGTGGATGACCGCCTCAGCGGGAACGAAATTCCCATCCTCGCCAGCGATGACAAAGTGCTGCAATGGCTGACCATCGTTGGCAACCAGGCCGTTGGGAGCGTTGTAAAAGCGGCAGAGGATGGCGGAACCCTCAATGGTAAATTCAGCGGGTGCGGGGCTGCCTGGAATCACATCATGAAACCCGTATTCGTGATGGAGCGCATATTGCGCCATGCGTTCACCGATGGGCAGCTTGTTTTTCGGATGGATGTCGTTCGCCTCTCCCAAATCGATACTAACGGCCATGCCAACGCCAGGTACCTGTTCGGCAGCCAGCAATTGCTGTTCGCGCAGTCTCGCCCATTTGCTATTGTGCTGGTAGGATTGGGCGGCGGTATAGCCTGTAATCTGGGTCGTAATGAAAGTCATATTTCGCCTGCCCCAGGCTCGATTCCAGTCTTCCACCCATGCGCGCGTCAGACCCAGATAAGGAAAGTTGTCGCGTGCGACGTTATTTTCCCCCTGATACCAGATCACACCACGGATTGCGTAGGGGATGAGCGGGAAAATCATATTATCGAAAAGCAGATGGGGGGTATTGTGTTGCTGATGCCCCATAAGGGACGATCCAACGGCTGGGAAAACGGCATCCTGTAGTTTGTGTTCCATCCTGTAGCGCCATTCTCCTGCCAGTGCAATTTCCTCGCCGAATTTTCCGAATGGACGGATGAACAGGCTGGCGCGTGGGCCTGTGAGCCCGCCAAAGCCAAAGTGAGAATAGACACGCACGGCGATATCGATTTCCTCAGATTGTACGATGCGGCCAGGAATCGGATAAACCCGCGCTTGATCCCAGTATTGGATTTCAAACTCTTTGCCCGTCCGACCGACTTCGACGCCATTGACATAGGTGACGTCCTGTTTGTCGATGGCTCCCAACCCGAGTACCAGAGGCTGACCCTTCCATTGTGCGGGAATTTTTACTTTGCGGCGGAACCAGAAGATTGCGCTTTCGGGCTGGTTGTAGGCCTGCCAGGCGGAGGGGAGCGTCATGGTCTGCCAATCTTGCAGGTCTGTTGCAGGCAGATGCCATCCCTGTTTTTCACCGTTGTTACCTGGATCTGCCGCAAAGGTGGGTTTGTTCAAGCCTTCGAGTAGTTTCAGATCCTGCCAGAAAGAGGCGGAACTGCTGTTTAGACGATAGTTATCCAGCCATTGATCCAACGCGGGGATTTGGGCGAGGCCCTGTTCGCTAATCCAGGCTTCCATGAATGTTCCGCCACAGGAGGAACTGATGATGCCCACGGGCACTTGTAGTTTTTCATGGATACGTCTGGCGAAGCTGAGAGCCACCGCGGAGAAATCCTGTACGGTGTTGGGTTCGGCGATTTTCCATTCTCCGTGAAAAGAGGAGCGTTTGCCAATGTGCATGGAAACCGGGACATTGAAGAAACGCAGTTGTGGGCAATGAATATCGGCAAGATCCCCTGCGAAGGGGCCGCATCCTCCCAGCAGCCATTGCATGTTGGATTGTCCGGATGCCAGCCAAACCTCACCAATCAGGATATTACTGATCAGGTGATATTCCTCCGTTTCCGGAATCTTGACTTCCATGGTATGAGGGCCTCCTGCCGACATGGCAGGAAAGTCCACCCTGAAGTATCCGTCTGGGTTGGTGAGGGTGATTGCCAGATGCCCTGCCAGTCGGACTTCAATCCGTTTTTCAGGAGTGGCGTTACCCCATACGGGGATCAGTTGATCGCGTTGCAGGATAGCGTTATCCCGAAACAGGGATGCCAGTTGTATGCTCATGGGAAATGGGTATTGTGGTTAAATGAACAGGATTATTCGGCGTCGAAACGGAAAGGCGATGCCGGCAATCCTTCCGCGTTGCAGAGATTGGCCTTTTGTGGATTGTACGACCATGCGTAGCGTACATGCTTGGGATGGGGGATGGCAGGATGGCTGGCGATCAGACAGTCCTTTTCCAGTTGTACCCTGGCAGGGACAAACCGGCGGTCTTCACCAGCGATAACAACGGTTCTTATTTCCTGTTGATCGGATGAAGTCAGCCCGCTGTCTGCATTTTCAAAGCGGCAATGAACCGCGTTTTGTTTGACTTCGAAATGGATCGGCAATGGGCATCCTGCCACTATGTCGTTGTGCCCATAGCAGTGATGGAGAGCATACTGAGCGAGTCGGTGGCCAATGGGCCCCTTGTTGCGCGGGTGAATGTCATTGCCATCACCGACGTCCGTGGTGACAGCCAGACCGACATTGGGTAGTTGCTGCGCAGCCTGCAATTGTGCCTCGCGGATTACCGCCCAGGCGCTTTCTTCGTTGTGATCCTCCTCTTTCAGGTAACCAGTCAGTTGGGTGATAATAAACGGAAAGCTCGTTTGCCCCCAGTGAAAGCGCCAGTCGAGAATCAGTTGCTTCATCTGTTCGGGATACAGGCTGGCTTTGTGTGAGTTGGATTCACCTTGATACCAGATGGCTCCCTGAATCGCGTACGGGATGAGGGGTGCGATCATATTGTCGAACAGCATGTGCAGGCTGTTGGGTTCTCCCGCCCCCATGATGACGGGGATTTCATGGTCGACTATGCCGAAGTTGTGCTCAATCGCGTAGTGCCAGTCCCCTGCGAGAGGAATGGTTTCATCATCTGAAAGCCTGAGGTAAAACTCCTGGTCAGCTCCGGTTACTCCGCCGCCTGCCATAAACGAGTAGACGCGAATGGCGAGATCCAGGCTGCCGTCTCCAGTCAGCTCGGCGGGAATCGTATAGCAGCGCGGTTTGTCCCAGTGATCCAGTTCAATATCCTTGCCCATGCGCCCGATTTCCACACCGTTCGCGTAGGATATGTCCTGCTTGTCAATGGAGCCGACGTGTAGTGTGAGGGTTTTACCGTGCCAGCTTTTAGGCAGGGTGACCCGCTTACGGAACCAGAAGATACCCGAAAAGGTCATGCCGTGGTACTGCCACAACACAGGGATGTGCATCGTGGGCCATTCTGCATAAGGGAATTCAGGCAGATGCCAGCCTTGTTGGATTCCCTGGTTACCAGGATCACGTGGAAACAGATCACTCTTTTTCTTTTCCAATGCCTGCCGCCTTTTTTCAACGTTACCCGAATAGACTTCAATCTCGTAATCGGTCAGCGTATCCTGCAGTTGCGGAATCTGTGCCAGGCCCTGTGGACTGGTCCAGGTTTCGATACGGGTGCCACCCCAGGAGGAATCGATGATTCCGACCGGGACATTGAGTTCACGGTGCAGCCGCCGCGCAAAGGTATAGGCGACCGCCGAGAACCGTTTGGCGTTTTCCGGATTTGTCAGTTGCCATTGACCGTCGCAGAAGGGTTGTTTGCCCAGATAGATACGGTCTGGATTGTGGAGTACCTTGAAGCTGCGGATGGCGGGAAAGTTTGCCGATGCAATGTCTTCAGTCATGATCGGTTCGCACTGCAGCAGGTTAAATTCCATGTTTGACTGGCCTGAGCAGAGCCATACTTCGCCGATCAACAGATCGCTGACAGCAACGCATTCCCCTGATTTTTCCGCCAAGACCGTCAGTGTATGGGGCCCCCCTGCTGCCATAGGTGGAAAGTTCACCCTGAAATACCCGACTGAATCCGCTTTGGTTTCCAATCGAGTTTCACCGAGTTGAAGAACGATGGGTTCCCCTGGGTGAGTCCATCCCCATACGGGAAGGACCGCGTTCCGTTGCAGGACTGCGTGGTCCTGAAAGAGAGAGGCAAGACGGAGGTTCATGATGTCATGAAATGTAAGTCAAACGTCCAGCAGTACGAAACAACCATGTAATAGCAAAGCAAAAAACAGGAACAGGGCAAATTTGGATGAAAAATGTGTTTTTTGCTTGGAGAACGGTTCAAGAGAGGATTGAATAGCCCGGTATCATGAAAAAGGATCAGGTAAAACTTGTCAGTCCGCTCGCTCAGGTTCTCTGTCTGTTGGCATCTCTCCTGTTTTTTATCTACATGTGGAGTGTGCTGCCAGAGTTCATTCCTGCTGAAGAGGGTGGAACGACCATGTTGGTTGTGCGGACCTTGGGAGCGTTCCTGTTTGCAGGATTGTTCTGGTTGGCTTCCATCTGCTTTACCGTGGTGCTGGTGGATATGTGCCGCCGCAGGAAAGAAATTCCCGGGCTCAGCGACTGATTATTGGGTGTCGTTGTGGCAATCCCATCAGGCTGATGTGAGCCCCTGGCGCGCGTAGTCCTGCAAGCTTTTCTCGTTTTCTTTGAGCAGGCGCGCACTATTGAAGATCACAAAGAAAGCACTCAGTTCGTGGAGCAGAGCCGCTGCTATCGGGTTTACCCAGCCGAGGCTGGACGCGACGATAAACACCACGATGAAGAGCAAGCCGAAGAAGATATTCTGATTGATGATGCGGAATGTCTGTCGAGAGAGGGCAATGAAGGAACTGAGGCGTCGCAGGTCGTTGGACATTAAGGCCACCTGTGCAGTTTTAATTGCCACATCGCTGCCGAGTGCCCCCATGGCTACGCCGACGTTGCCTGAAGCCAGGGCAGGGGCATCGTTCACACCGTCCCCGACCACCATTACCGTGTGGCCCTGTTCGCGCAGCGTCTGTACTTCGCGTTGTTTGTCCTCAGGCAGACATTCTGCGCGGAATTCAGTGAAGCCCGTGCGTTCGGCGAGTGGGCGGGCCACCTCCTGTCTGTCGCCAGTCAGCATGATGAAGCGCTGAATGCCGAGGCCGTAGAGATCCTCGGAAACTTCCGAGACATCGGAACGCAGCGTGTCGCTCAGGCTGATCCGCCCCAACAGCTCATTGTTACGGGTCAGGTACAGTTGGCTGATTGGATCACTGTTCTGCCAGGATTGCGGCAGGTCCGTGGACGAGATTCCAATCCAGGAGAGGCGTCCCAGTTTGAAGGATTGTCCCTCAATCACAGCGGAAACACCCTTTCCTGCGGTTTCCTGAAATTCGGTGGCGGCCAACAAGGGGATGGAGCGTTTACCTGCTTCTTCGACGACGGCTTTTGCCAGCGGATGGTTGGAGTTGGATTCCAGTGTGGCGGCCAGTTGCAGCAGGGTTTCTTCCCGAATGTCGGCATGGGTTTCAATATGTGAAACCTTCAACTCGCCAGTTGTTAGAGTGCCTGTTTTGTCAAAAACGACAGTATCCACTTTGGTGGCGGTCTCAAAGGAATCGGTGCTTTTTACCAGGATACCAAGCCTGGATGCACAGGCCAGGGCGGCGACCATGGCCGTTGGCGAGGAGAGAATAAACGCACAGGGAATACTGACGATAATGACCGCAATGGCTCTCTCCACATCGTGAGTGAAGAAGAATACCATCAGGGCAATAAACAGAATGAGGGGAGTGTAATAACGGGCATAACTGTCCACCAACCGCATAATAGGAGCCCGTGAATTTTCCGCGTCCTCTACAATTTGACGGACGCGGCCGAGTACGGTGTTGTTGCCCGTATGGTTCACACGGATGCGCAAGATGCTTGTCAGGTTGGTGGTGCCTGCGAATACATCCGTGCCGGGCTCAACTTCGAGGGGGATGGATTCACCCGTAATGTTTGCCTGGTCTATCGTTGAGGAGCCCTCCAGGATCACTCCATCGGCGGGGATGGTTTCGCCTGGGCGCAACAGTAGCACATCCCCGTTATTCAGCGATTCCGCATCCACTTGTTCCTCGCTGCCATCCTGTCGAATCCTGCGTGTTTTCAGCCGTGACAGTCTCATCAGGCTGCCAACGGCTTCGCGTACCCCGATGATGCTGCGTTCCTCCAGGATTTGGCCGACAATGAGAATCAGGGCAATGAGGGCCGCGAGAACATACTTGCCAGATGCGAAACAGGCCAATACCGCCAGGCTGACAAACTGATCCATGTAGAAATGGGTTTCCTGCACACCCTTCCATTTGAAGTGAGTCAGGACATCGGAGAAGATGGGTACGGATACCACGGCGGCGGCAAGAAAGGCCCAGAACGACCAGAGTTCGCGCTGTTCAGGGCGGATCAGGTATATGGAGCCAGCTACCAGTAGCAGGCTGAGTCCAGCCAGGGAAATCCACAATCTGCGTTTCAGATGCGGATCAATGTTTGCCTGACCATATACGCTGCCAGTTGGTTTGTTACGCGCGTGAGCAGCACAGCATGCGACTCCGTGGGAATGTTCGTGATCGTGATGGTGTACAGATTCGTTACTCATCCTTGGAGGTCTCCTGGGGCAGCCAGAATTGCAAATCACTGGATTGGGCCGGCAGCAATGTGGAGGTGGTCAAATTGCGGAATATCCGATTGAGTGTTTCCGTGTGGATACGCGAGCGATACAATGGAATGTTGTGGCTGGCCTCCTGCAGAAGTGCGCTG
Source organism: uncultured Opitutaceae bacterium (assembly GCA_964646535.1). GTDB lineage: Bacteria > Verrucomicrobiota > Verrucomicrobiia > Opitutales > UBA2995 > CAZYDZ01. Next base: position 3,414 of record CAZYDZ010000017.1, on the reverse strand, counting down.
AACGCAGCCGCTTTTCCTTCTGCCTGTGCGATTAGATTCAATCGTTTGGCTGCGGCTTCGAGTTCGATTTTGCGGGTTTCCGCAGCGGTTTGCAGGGCCAACGTGGTGAAATCAGACTCTGCTTTTTCCAACAAGGTTCCGCTTTCCACCTGAGCGTTGACCACTTCCTGAAAGGCTTCCAGTACCTGGACGGGAGGAGCAATGGTGTTGATTTCGAAACCTTGTATGCCGATCCCCGTATTCAGTTCGTTCAGTTGTTGTTGGATGTGCAGCCTGGTTTGGGTGACAAAAGCGCCGCGCTGGTCGGAGAACAGCGAGTCAATCGACATTTCTGCTACAGTGCGCGCGATGGCCTGATAAGCGATGCGCGGCAGCAGTTCTTTCTCATTGTGCAAAGTCAGGTAGTACTGGATGGGATCCACGATGCGATAACGCAGTGTAAACACCCCCCCGACAATGTTGGCGTCTCCTGTCAGGGAATAACCATCCAGAACAGGGTGCAGCATGGTGGGCCAGGGATGGTGTTCCTTCAGGTATTCTGTTGGATCCGCCAGATCAATCATGGGTCCGCTTTTCGTCTCCGTACGGACCTTCTTGTGCCACAGGGCAATTCTTTCGGGAGAGGGCACCCATGCGTCCAGTTTTAATTCCTGGATTTGTTGGGTCGGAAACTTGTAGATGCGGTCAATCGGCGGGGGAAATGCAATTAATAGCCCACTGTCGTGGGCGGGCCCGATGACTTTCCCCATGCGAACCTGTACCGCGCTTTCCCCGTAGCGTACGATGGTGACTCCGGAAAACAGGTAAAGCGCCACCAATAAACCGAACCCGATTTTTAACAGGGTCAGGTTGTTGCGAAATGTGCCGAGCAGCGTTTCCGGCGAAAAGAACTCCTTTTGCCGAACGGTTGTTGATTTTGATGAAGACTGTGGAGGGGGAGTCATCGGAACGATGGTCGCTGCAATTTACGGATTGCTGTTGGATTCCATGTGTTGGAAGGGCAGGGTGCCTGTGTCCAAGACCACGCGTGTGCGGGATCCAGTAATCTTTTCCAACGATTCCAGCTCTTGCAGGAACTTGTATAATTCGGGATTCTTATCGTAGGCTTCCCTATAAATGCGGGCTGCCTCCTTTTCTCCCAATCCGATATCCCTGGCCGCATTGCTCCTGGCTCTGGCCAGTTCCACACTGCGGGCAGTGTCTGCGTCGGCGCGCACTTTGTCGGCGATCTGCTGGCCTTCCGCACGCAATTGTGCGGCTACCTTGGCGCGCTCTGCGCGCATGCGGTCAAATACTGCGGCAGTATTGGCCTCGGGAAGAGCCACGCGAAGAATACCGACCATATCCACCTGAATACCGTAATCGTGCAGAATAGGCTCTTGCACCTGTTGCAGGATTTCCTGCTGGATCCGGGAGAGCTTGACCTGTTCTGAATTTGGCGAGATCAACTGGTCAAAGCGGTATTGTCCGATCACTAGATTTTTGGCGTTGGAAATCAGGCTGTCGAGGCGATCTCTGGCGCTGCCTGTGGTACCGATTGCCTCCAGATAGCGTTGTGGATCCACAATCCTCCATGCGACGAACAAAGGTAGGATCACGTTGCGTTTGTCCTGTGTGATGGTTTCGGCAATCCGCATTTCAAACACATCCAGTCGGGTATCAATGCGTTCGACAGAGGTAATGGGCCACGGCAGGCGGAAGTAGAGGCCTGGCTCCTGGATTAATTTGTGGGGTTTGCCAAAGCGCGTTAATATCACATTTTCGTACTGTTGTATCTGAAATGTGAACGTGGCGAGCAGGAGAACCAAAGTTACGAAAGCAGCGGTAAAAATGCGTATGAGCACAGATCTTGTATTCATGGATTGTTGTCCTGGTTAAGATTGCGAAAGTCGAGGAGATAGCGACCTGATGCGTTGGAGTGGTGGAGAATAAACTTTTCGGGTTTCCGGAGCGCGTTTTCCAGCGCGGACAAATAGCGGCGATGACGGAATGCGATTGGGCCCGCCTCGTATTCAGGCTGGAGCGCCAGAATGGTTGCAGTGTCCGCGTTGGCCTGTTCCTGTCGTTGTACTGCGCCGATAAAGCCTTCTTCTCTGATGCGGTAGACCTCTTTTTTGGCAGCGGGCACTAACTCTGCCTGATAGGTGTGGCCTTTTTCTATTTCTGTCTTTTGTTCTTCCTGGGAGCTGACGACTTCCTGATAGGCGGCAGCAATTTCCAGCGGTGGATGAACATCGCGCAGGGTCACCTCTACGATTTCAATACCGAGATTATATATGGCAAGGTTATCCTTCAGGGATTGTTCAATCAGAGAGGCAATTTTTTGACGTTCACTGGACATTACCGCATAAGCATCCAGATTGACGGTGTGTAAAAGCAGGTAATGATACGCCAGATTGATGATTGCTTCGGACGCGTTGCGGGAACTGGTCAGATAGCGGTAGGGGTCTGTAATCCGATAGTACACGGGCATGTTGACTGTCAGCAGTTCTTCTCCGTGACCAACCAACAGGTTGATTTCCCCTTCGTAATGCTTCTCGGTCCACAGGATCGGTTTCATGAGGTCTGTCTCGTGGCCGAGTACGACCTGCTGGATGCGTTGGGTGGAAATTAGTTTAATGTTGCCCCATGGCCAGGGTAAACTGGTGTGTAACCCTGGTGTGAGAGGGGTCTGCTCGTAATTCCCCATGTGTGTGCGAATTCCCTGATAGCCGATAGGAACCACGGTGAATATGGAGGAGAGCCAGAACAGCAGAAAGATTGTGATGATAAACGGTGGCAGGTAGCGACGGAACGTGCGCCAGAACCAGAGTTCATTCAGCGGCACTCCCAGTATATGTTCCAGACCTGCGAGCAATCGGCTGCTGGTTCTCGTTCTCTGAAACAGCAGTTGTAGCAGGAATGTGTTACCGTACAGGTTGGGGAGTTCGGGGGCATTGTTGGAATCCTGTGGCTGAAACAGCGGTTTCAGGCTGACCAGCAGGGTATCGCCAATCAACACAGCCATCAGCCAGAATAAAATTTGGCTCCACCACAAGGTTAGGTCTGTTCCGGTAAAGAGGGCCAGAAAGAAAATACCGCCGGTCAGTATCAGTATCCAACTCACCAATTGGGCCAGTAGCCGTACTGGAGCCAGCCAATGACGGCCTTCTCCCATGTCGAGTTGTCCACAATAGCGAACTGCCAGAAATGAGGATATCCCAACCAATAGGGATAATGTTGCCATCAGGCGCATCTGCGCCTCCCCGAGGGACAATGCCTCGGCATTGCTGTTCCAGCCTTCGTATAGGCTCCAGATCCAGATTGAGATCAGAGGTACCGAGAGAACCCATTGCCCCGAACGATGGAATGGAGGATAGCGTTCGTGGAAAACGATTTGAGGAACGGCATCTTCTTCATTGGCACGCTGTAGCC
>CAZYDZ010000016.1:15893-18084 GCA_964646535.1 uncultured Opitutaceae bacterium | reverse complement strand
TAATCGAGGAGTTCAAGAGCGTTGTGAACGAGCTGCATGCAAGGGGGAAGGCAGTCATTCTCGATGTGGTTTACAACCATTACGGAGAGCCGAATCATCTGCTTTTCATCGATAAGCTCTACTACTTTCGAACTACCCGCGAGGGGGATCTCTACAACTACAGCGGTTGTGGCAATGATTTGCGAACTGAGGCGCGCATGACCCGTCGCTTGATTCTGGACAGTCTGCGCTATTGGGTAGAGGTGTTCGACATAGATGGGTTTCGCTTTGACTTGGCAGAGCTTATTGGCAAGCCGACTTTGCTGGAAATTGAAAGGGAACTGAAGAAAATCAAGCCGTCGATCATCCTGATTGCGGAACCGTGGAGCTTTCGCGGGCATATTGCAGGGCAATTGCGCGATACAGGATTTGCTTCATGGAATGACGACTACAGGGAAACTGCGTTGCGCTATCTGATGGGAGATGCGAATGCAGGAGAAATGTACCGTTGTCTGACAGGATCGACGGGACATTTTGCCTGTTGGCCCGCACAGACCATAAACTATCTGGAGTCTCATGACGACTATACCCTGCCGGATAGGATTACAACAGAGTTTGACCACAACGGCACGTTTCCATCGGCCGTGGATCGCCGCCGTGTTCACTTGGGCATAGCCTTGTTGAATATGTCCATCGGCATTCCCATGTTTGCTGCGGGGATGGACTTTCTGCGCACCAAACAGGGAAAACACAATACCTATCTGGACGGCGAAGCCAATGCGATGGATTATGTGAGATGGAGTCAGTTTTCGGCAACCAACCAGTATTGGACAAATTGGTGCAGGTGGCGGCTTTCCGTGGATGGGGCAATTTTACGTCCTTACCATCCTTTGCCTGACGGCTTCTGGAGAATGTTCACCACAGAGAATGGTCGGTCGATGGCCGTACTCTATAATGCGGATTACAGCGGGGGGCATGTGCGCTTGTTGTTTGCAGTGAATCCCGATTGGGAATCCGTCGAAATCGCGGTGGAATCCTGGGATTGGGACAAAGCCAGGCAGATCGCCGATACCGAGCGGTTATGCCCGGACGGAATCACCCGTGCGATTGTGCCGACAGGGGAAAAAATTCGCCTTTCCGGCTTCAGTTGTGCCTTGTGGACAGGTGGATGAGTGAAGGTCTATTCGCAATCGTTAAAAAATACGTACAGGGGCATTTATCACTTGCGTTATCGGGGCGCTTTTTCATGGAATAGGCAGGCCTGCGTATTGACGGAGGATGTTTTAAGGTAGTCCATTGCTTAGTATTCAATCCCACTTTTTTAATATTTATGAGCTTTAATATTTTGGGCCGATTGATTTTGGGTCTTTTTGTTTTATGGCTGGGTAGCGCATCTGCGCTTTTTGCCGCCCCATCTGTCAGCCAGTATGGTAAGCTGCCTGAGGATATATTTCCCGATCTGAGGAATGTACTGAATACGGCAATGCAGCAGAGTCCTCGCGTGCTGGCCAACCAATTGCGCAAGCTGGAGGCGGAAGCGAGGGCACAGGCCAGCCGTTCCAACCTTTATCCGAATGTTCACGGTTATGCCAATCTTCATGGAAACCTGGAAGACCGCAGTGACTTGAAGGATTTGCAGACACGTGCCAATACTGTGTTTGGTGTGACGGCGTCACAGGGAATTTTTCACTGGGGAGCCCTGGAGGCACAGCGTGAGATCGGGCGCATGCGCTACGAACTGGAAGCTGGCAACACCCATCTGGCCTATCTGGATTTGGCAAAAGAGATTCGTACTGCTTATCTCAACCTGGTGATGGACAAGATGTTGCTGGATCAGACCAAGACCAATATCGAAATATCCAAGGCGTTTCTGAAACGGGACGAGGAAAATCATCAGAAAAAACTGATTTCGGAAGAGCAGTGGCAGTCTCTCCAACTCAATTATCGGGAAACGATTCTGTTACAGCAGAGAACACAGAATCTGGTGGAAAATCGCCTGCGTCTGTTCCGCTTGCTGACGGGTATTGAGAATTTCAACATGGATCGTCTTCCCCAGTTTTTCCCAGAGGTTTCCGTCGACATGGAAGCCGTCCAGGGACTGAAAAATCTGATGAACCTATTGGCTGCGGAATCAGGCACTCCAACCCAGCGCTATGAATTGGAATTGGCCATCCAGCGTGAAGAACAAAAGATCCTTGAAGCAAACCTGTTG
>CAZYDZ010000016.1:15186-15883 GCA_964646535.1 uncultured Opitutaceae bacterium | reverse complement strand
CCTGTTGCCCAAGATTGATTTAGAGGCAGGAATTACGCAGGACTTCCTGACGGCTGCCAATTCTGATGCCAATGTCCGCCGTTTGATATTCTTCGCAGGTGTGCGCATGCACTGGCATATCTTTGATGGTTTTCGTACCCGTCATGACAAAATTGCGAACCTGAAGAGGATTCAACGCCTGGAAGCGGAAAAGACAGACCTTATCGCCAATCGTGCCAGCAAGGGCGTGGCTCTGCTCCATGAGCTGGATTTTTTCTCTCAGACACTCGAAATCCAGCAGGAGCGTTTTAATCTCCAGTTGAAGGAGTTTGAGCGTGCCGAGCGCGAGCTTAAGGACGGACGCATTTCGCAGTCTGGTTTTCTGCAGTCTGCTTACACCTTTCAGGGACAGCGTATTGCGCTGGCTGAAGCGCGCATGAATTATCTCAATCAGTGGGTGGAGTTTATCTCTTTCTTTGAACTCGATCCTGCCGTTAACAAATACTGATTTGGCCTTTAATTCATGAAATTTTCTTTTCTTTCAAAACTTGGTTTACTGGCGATTCCAGTCGTTATTCTGGCAGTGGTGATTAACCAGCAGATCAAGCCTGTTGCCAAAGTAGGTTATGTGACGCGCGGAACCGCGATAGATGCGATCCCTGGCACAATAGAAGTCAGTGCCGAGGTTACTATGGATTTGCGCAGTGAAGTCGGCGGT
>CAZYDZ010000016.1:13807-15176 GCA_964646535.1 uncultured Opitutaceae bacterium | reverse complement strand
CTTGCTCGTACAGTTGGACACCGAAGGTCTTGAACTGGAACGCGAAAACATTCTGGTCAAAATCCGTTCCATTGAAGAGCGTCTAAAGATCGGCGATCCCAAACTCCGCACGTTGCAGAGTATGGAGGAGGATTTTGCAGTGTTTAAGCGACAGGCCGAGGAAGGGACCTATTCACAGAATGACCTGGAGCGTCGCAAGCGTGAAGTGGATACGCTCAAGGATGAAATCGCGACACAGAAAATTGCCGACGAAGAACAGTTGCAGGCTGAAAAGATTCAGTTGCGCACAATGGAGCGGCGGATTCGTCATGCCAGAGTCGTGGCGCCGATAGATGGAGTGATTACCGATGTGTTCGCCTATGCGGGCGACCTTATCGGGCCGACTGCCCCACTGGCCCGCATTATCTCTCAGGATCGCCGTATTGAAGCAAGGATCAGTGAGGAAAACTTCAGCGGAATCACTCCTGGACAGCCCGCGCTGGTACGCTTTCTTTCTTATCAGCGCCAGACGTTTCCGGGAGAAGTATTGCAGGTATTGGACGCGGCAGATCCCCTGACACAGAAATACACACTTTTCCTGTCTGTTGAGATCGAACCTGATTTGTTGATTCCAGGTCTGACGGGTGAAGTGAGCATTACCAGAGGACGTCGTGTGGACAGTCTGCTGATACCACGCCGTGCGTTGCGCGGAAGTCTGGTGTTTGTAGTGAGAGACGACAATATCGTCGAAGTGCGCAATGTAGAGCCAGGTTATGTCAGTTTAAACCATGCTGAAATTCTCAATGGTCTCAATGAAGGGGAACGGGTGATTGTAGATGGTCACGAGCGTTTTCGCGACGGAGATCGCGTCCGTGTTGCGGAATGATAACATCTGCGGAAACTGCTTGATCGATGTCCTTTTCTAGCGCTGGTAACGACTCCTTGTATACGCCTAATATGCGGATAGCCCTGCGTTTTCTGCTTTCGCGTCGTCGTGCCATGTTGATGAGCCTTGCTGGTATCGTGTTTGGTGTGGGTTTTTTCATTGTCACCCAGGCGAACACCTCTGGTTTTGAAACCTTCTTTATTAAAACGATATTGGGGACAGAAGGCGCGGTGCGTGTGCAGGATCGTATGCAGGAGACCCTGCGTGTCATGGAAATTCAGGACGAGGAAACCAATACCACCACACAGGTTCAAATTGAGGATGGCTATACGATTGTTGATGGCATAGAACACGCAGCCGAGTTGATTGAGGCAGTCAGGGCTTTCGACGGAGTGGTTGGCGTAAGTGAAGTACTACGCGGAACAGCCCTTCTGGAAACTCCTTCACGGGCGCGTAGTGTACAGCCTTTTGGTATCGATCTGGATAACCATTTGGCGGTATCGG
>CAZYDZ010000016.1:0-13797 GCA_964646535.1 uncultured Opitutaceae bacterium | reverse complement strand
CGGACATCGCGGATCAGGTGGTATTGGGAAATTTGGCGGACTTTCGTTCGAACCCCATGGGAATTTTGGTAGGTCAGCGGCTGGCCAGCCGTATGGACATCAACATAGGTGATTCCGTGAACCTCAGTTATCTCGGAGCCATCATACGCTTTCGGGTGAGTGGGATTTTCGAAACTGGAGTGGGGGATATTGATGCCGAGCGTGTATTCATCCATTTGCGGGAGGCTCGTTCACTGATGAAGCGTCCTCACGGGTCTTCTTTTTTACAGGTTAGCTTGAAAGATCCGCAGGACGCGGAAATGGTAGCTTCGCACATGAAGCAGGTATTGGGGCATTGGGTTGCAAGCTGGCAGGAACGTGAACGTGCCTGGATTGAGGTGTTCCTTGCGTTGCGCGTTTCTTCTGCAATCACCGTATCCATCATTATCCTGATTTCCGGACTTGGGATGTTTAACACCCTGGTCATGATCGTGATGGAGAAGCACCGCGAGATCGCGATTCTGCGTTCCATGGGATATACGCGCCGTGATATCGCTAGCATTTTTCTCTGGCAGGGTTTTATTGTGTTGTTTACCGGAACAATACTGGGATGGCTATTTGGCGCGGGAATTACGCTGCTGATCAGCAAGATGCCGATTCGAATACGCGGGATCTTTTCCACCGACAATTTTGTGGTGAACTGGGATATGAATCATTACTACGCCGCAGCTTTGGTGGCCACAGTGGTTGTAATGGTTGCCAGTTATTTTCCTGCTCGACGCGCGGCACGCCTGGAGCCTGGAGCCATTATTCGAGGTAGTTCCAGTTGATGAAAGCATAACGGATGAGTACGAATTATACCCTACAATGCGAAAACCTTCACCGTTATTTGGGTGAAGGTGAAACCCGTGTGCATGTTTTGCGCGGAGCCTCGCTTACGTTGCAGCCAGCTCGGGTATATGCCATTGTCGGGCCTTCTGGCTGCGGTAAAAGCACTTTGTTGTACCTGCTTGGGTTATTGGATCGTCAGGATGACGGGGATATCTGGATTCGCAATGAATTGATGTCCACGGCCTCGGATGAGGAGCGCACCCAGGCCCGTAATCAGCACATCGGCTTCGTGTTCCAGTTTCATTTCCTGTTGGCTGAGTTCAGCGCCATGGAAAATTTGATGCTTCCCATGCGCAAACTGGGGCAACTGTCCAGGGAGGAGATGGAGAGTCGCTCCATAAGCCTGTTGCAGGAAGTGGGGTTGGGCAATAAGTCACATCGCCTGGCCAATCAGTTATCTGGCGGTGAACAGCAGCGTGTTGCCATTGCGCGTGCGCTGGCGAATAGTCCGTCACTGATTCTTGCGGATGAACCGACTGGAAACCTGGACGTGAAAAACTCCGATATCGTGTTCAATCTGCTCTATCGCCTGGCTCACGAGAAGGGCCAGAGCGTACTCATGGTGACACATAATCCGGAAATCGCCGAGCGTTGCGATGAAGTCTTGCGTATGCAGGACGGTGAGTTTATCCGTTCTTGAGCCTGTGCAATCTGGCATACTGTATCAGTACCAGAGCCCGAAAAAAGCATGATAAAAACTTTCCTTTGTCTACAACTATTCTTGCTCATCTGGGGATTCTGTCCTGTTCTGGTATGGGGTGAGACAGTACCCGATAGGTTTGAATCTTCCATTTTACCCCTGTTATTGAACCTGTGTGACAATGATGAGCAAAGGTTGGAGATCCTCTGGCGGGCTGCGGGGCAGTATGAGCGGCTGGGAAACAGGAAACTGGCGGATAAGTACTACAAACAACTGGGGAAGGTACTGGATACATTGGAGGAAACAGACCGTCGCCATGCGATCAGGGAGCTTTCTTTGGAGGATAACATGGCTTCTCCGTATTCCTATAACCTGACCTCTGGACAGTACCAATGGCTGATTGAAAAGATTGCTGCGATTCAGGATGGCATGGGGCTCAATGGATTATATGCTAACGCCTTGCAGAAAGCTTTGGATGCCCGGAATTATCAGGCTGTAGTGGACTGGTGGAAAAAACAGCGGACTGTTAGCGAATCAGAGAGTGAGATTCGTAGTATTGTCGCTCAGGCTTCTCTTAAGCTCGGTGATATCGAACTAGCAGAAGAGGTAGCGATGGGTATTGAAGAGGTAGAGAGTCGTTTTTTGATATGGACACAGGCAGTCCATGATCTATTGGAACAAGAGGAGCCTGAAAAAGCAAAACGGGCATTAATTGCCGCTGAGCAATGCGCCAGCGAAAGATCCGCGGACAATGTGGCTGCATGGGAGAGGATCCAAAGGCTCTCTCCGTTGATATTGGCCTGGCATGCACTGGGAGATAAACAAAAGCTGGAGTCAGGCATGAGTTATCTGAAACTTCTGTTAGACGAAATCGGCTGGGAAGGCACGTTTGATAATATGGCAGCTCACGGGATGGCGTATGAGATGTATTGCAGGTTGGAAATGCATCAGGATGCCGATCATGAATTCAATTCGATGCTGTCTGTTGTGTCCCTTTCTGATCCACAGCAATGGGAAGAGTCGAGAATGGATCTTGGAGTCAAGCTATGGGCGGTAAGGCTCAGTCGCTTCAAAGAGTGGCAGCGTATTGAGCAATTGATCGAGAGTGAATCTGTAGGAAAGAAAGACTTACATCATGCTTTCCTGATCTACTTCGTTACCGCGGCTGCTATCGATGCGGACCGCAAGGATATTGCTGAAAAATGGATCCAATATAAACTCAACTGGGCGGAAGCTTTCGACATTGATTCAGTGGATATCGAGCGGGATGTACTGATTGGGGATGTGATTGTCGCTATGAAAAAAATGAATCGGCATGAGGAGACTCTGCCGCTGATTATTCAGCGTATTTCAAGCGAGGAATACAGAATACCGATGGTTATTGAGGCTGTGTTGGAGGGTTGGGAAAACGGAGGTTTTGGCGATGAGACCCAGCTAAAGCAACTTCAGCAACTACTGCAAATCTTGTAGAGTTGTACGGGAATCATTACGCCCCGACCAGCTCAGCATAATTTCGGGTCGGGGCATAAAGCCCCTCCTACATTGCGTTGATGCGGATATCCGAGCCAACAGACTTCCTTTATGGCCCACTTGGAGATCGGGCTCTACACACAGAAAACCAGCGATCATGTTCTTAAACCAGTGACATTCAGGGCTGACAGAATATTTCTTTGTGTGCTCCGTGCCTTCGTGAGAGTCATGAGTTTCGTCACGTTATGATCTCTCGCAGGAAACGCAGATAGTGTTCTCCTTGTTGTTCTGTGGAGAATTCCTGGCGGGCAAAATCGGCAGCAGAGTAGCTCATTGAGCTACGCAAAGTGGCGTCGGAAGACAATTTTCGGATGGCGGCAGACATTTCCGGTTCGTTGTTGACCAACAGGCCACTGGTGCCATCTCGAAAACATTCACGGTTACCGCCGATGTCGAAGGCAATCACTGGTAATCCGAACGATTGTGCTTCGACGAGGAAATTGGGTAGTGACTCGCGCAGACTGGGCAGCACCGCGATGTCGGCAGCACAAAAATAAGGGACTGGATCCGCTTGCCAGCCAGCAAAGATCAGGGAGGGATGGCTGCATGGATTCTGCAATTCCTGGCGTGCCTCGCCATCACCGACCAGTAACCATTTTACATGCGCAGGCCATTCTGCGGAGTAAACCATCGGAGGGATAATCTGATGATTTTTTTCCGGGCGAAACATGGCTACCGTGATCAACAGAACATCCTGATCGGCGAGCCCGAGTTGTTGACGCATTTGTTGGCGCAGTTCGTTGCGATTGGTGGGAATATTGCGAGCCAGACTGTTGCGGATGATGTGCGTGCGATCGGCAGATTGTCCATACTCATTGACGACGCGATTGTAGGCATATTGGCTGTTTACGATGACGCCATCGGCATGTCGTAAAATCCGTCGGTAGAAGCCGTTGATGGGCTTCCCAGTGCGCAGGGTGCTGATAATTTTTGCGTCGGGTAATTTTCGCTGAATCCAGCAGCCGTAGCTGTTGGCCACCTTGCCCATGAGCAAAATCGCATTCGGCTGACTCTGTTTGAGGGTACGAGTCAGTCCTGGTGCGTAAAAATCCAGTTTGCGGTCCTTTTTCTGCAAGGCAGTAAGCGTGATTCCATGGCTGCGTGCGCGGGTCTCAAGAGGGCCTCCAGGTCGGCAGGTCACAATCTGGCAACGAATATTGTGACGTTGCAGGAAGTCGGCAATGAACACGGTCTGTGTTTCCGTGCCGCCGCCGCGCAAGTAGTCCTGTAGGATGACAATATTCATGTGATTCCTACAGACTGACCGTTTTATGCGGAAAAACTCAATTCTTTTGCGTGAGAAGTCCGAGGTATAACCAGGAAAAAAGTCTCACTGGAAATCGTGAAGTTCATATCTGCGCAATCTCCAGCGCCGACAAAGGAATGGACTTGCGCAGGAGGACATTGCAGAGTGGGGGGATATGTCGAATCGACTTGCCAATGAGAAGAGCCTGTATTTGCGCCAGCATGCGGAGAATCCAGTGGACTGGTATGCATGGGGCGAGGAAGCGTTGGAGCGGGCTAAAAAAGAGGATAAGCCGTTGTTGATCAGCATTGGCTACAGTTCGTGCCACTGGTGCCACGTGATGGCGCACGAATGTTTTGAAAATGAATATATCGCGGGTTTGATGAACCGACATTTCATTTGCATCAAGGTGGACCGTGAAGAGCGCCCCGATCTGGATCATGTCTATATGGAGGCGGTACAGATGATTGCGCATCACGGTGGTTGGCCGTTGAATGTCTTTTGCCTGCCCGATGGCAGACCGTTTTTTGGTGGCACCTATTTCCCGCCAGAGGATCGTGGCAGTGGAATGATTCCCTGGCCGCAGTTGTTGATGCGGGTACGAGAGCACTTTGTCAGTCACCGATCGGATCTCGAGGAAAACGCGCGTGGTCTGGTACACAATTTATTGTCTTCCAACTATCCACAAGTAGAAGAAGGAGATCCTTTTCACAAACCGACACTGTTGAATGCCGCGGCACAATTATTGGAGACCCACGACGATGAGCACGGCGGATGGGGAGAAGGTCCGAAGTTTCCACATGCTCCAGTCTGGATGTTCCTGGCGCGTGTCAGGGCGTTGGGACAATGTCTGTTACCGCGTTACGCAAAGGAGGATTCAAGAAATGAGGCGAATCAACAGAGCTGGAAGCAATTGCGTGATGCCCTGGATCCAGTGTTGCTCAAGACATTGGAGTCTCTGGGCCGCAAAGGATTGTACGATCACGTAGGAGGCGGTTTCTTCCGGTATTGCGTGGATCGTGAATGGACCATTCCGCATTTTGAAAAAATGTTGTACGACAACGGACAGTTGTTGGAATTATTGGTGGAGGGATATGCGCATACCCGCTTGCCTTGGTGCTCGGAACAGGTGGAGCAGAGCATACAATGGCTGTGTACGGACATGCTACGCGACGATGGCGGTTTTGCTTCATCCGTGGATGCGGATAGCGAAGGAGGCGAGGGCGCCTATTATGTATGGACAATAGAGGAAATAGAACAGGTGCTGGGAGAACGCAGCGAGGCATTTATTGCCGCCTGGGATATTGCTTCCTCCGTGAATTTTGAAGACAAGTACATTCACCTGCATTATCCTCCTTCTGTGGGAGAGGAGCGTTCTTTGTGGCAGGAGGAATTGAATCTGTTGAAACAGACCCGCAGTCGAAGAAATGCGCCGGTCTGTGACCGTAAGATTCTGTTGGGATGGAATGCTCTGATACTGAAGGGGATTGCGGTGGCTGCATACTATTTCCAGCGTGGCGATTGGTTCGACCTCGCGCAGCAGCAGACTAGGTTTCTGGCATCGGCAATGTGTGATGAAGAGGGTAACTGGTATTCCGTTTACCATGATCATGCGACACAGGGAGCTTTTCTGGACGATCTGTCGTTGCTGGCAGAGCTTTGTCTGACTTTAGAGCAGTATGCGCCTCTTTTTGGCAATAGTAGTGAAGAATGGAAGACCCTCGCCGTCAGGCTGGGGGAATACCTGTTACAGCATTTTAGGGATGAGCATAATGCGGGATATTATTTTGCATCCAAAAAAGAGGAGAACCCCGTGGTGCGAAAAAAAGAGTTCTGGGACAATGCGCTTCCTGCGGGGAACTCATCGCTGGTTGGCGTGTTTTATCGCTTGTGGATACTGACAGGAAATATCCAATGGCAAAATGAATGGCTGAATCTGATGACCATGTATCCGACTCTTGCGGAAAAGGTTCCGCAGGGAGTCGCGCATGCGCTTTCTCACTGGACAGAGGCCTTGGTTGAGCCTGTTATCCTGAAAAAGGGCAAGATGGAGAAGTGGAACGAGGTGTACGATTTCTTTGTCACACAGCCTCTGTTGCCCGTTATATTTCAGGTTTCTACAGCAGAGAGCGGATTCGAGCTATGTCGTGGTACCGTATGTAAATACCAGGGACTTTCCAGTAGTGACCTGATTGCTGCCGTAGAACGGGAGTATTCGCTGAACCAGCGCTAAGTTTTGTAGGTCCGAAAAGACCGCCAAACTGAACCAGTACCTAATTTTCTGTTCCCGTGCGTTGTACCGTAGCCTCCGTATACTGAAACTGTTCGGCTTGCTTTGCGTACTCAATCCAATCGGTCAGAATGCGCAGGCTTTCGCGCAGGGAGACATCAAGCCTGACGTTATCGACTTCCTCGTCTTCTGAGGTGGCTGCCATATCCTCGTTTTCCGTTTCAGATGTTGTCTCTTGCGGTTTTTCCTCTGTGTCGGTTTTGGCAGCGGTTTCTTTTCCGTGCGTGTTCTTTTCCAGTTCCTGAGTAGTCCGCTCCAGATCTTCCACTACCGACAATTCATAAGACTGTGAGTGAAAAGTGTTGTTCTTGGCCAGTTCGCTGGTGGTCTTGCGCCAATCCTTGCGAAATTGCTCCCACTCTTCCTTTTCCTTTTGTCTTTCTTGTAAACTCAGCGTCAGGTTGGTTTGCTTGCGCTGCCGGTCCACCCGCTGAATATAGTCTTTGAGAAGCTGGAATTCTTCCAGCGAATCCACCCGCTGCCTGCTTTTCTCTTTCAGGGATTCAATCAAGGGTGTGTTGGCATTGTAGGCATCATTCCAGCGGAAACGGGAATAGTTCCATATCGAAGGATTTAACTGATCCCAGGCAATCGCGTTTGTATAGGAGGATTCCCCTACATCAAGCACTTCGTTTACTGAAGGCACGACAATGTCAGACGAAACTCCTTTGATTTGTGTCGAACTGCCATTGGGCAGGAAGAATTGAGAACTGGTCAGCTTGATCGAAGTAGAGAGTCCACCTTCCTGCGCAATGGGCAAAACCACCTGAACAGTACCCTTGCCATGTGTGGAGCTGTCTCCAACAATCAATGCGCGCTGATAGGCCTGCAAGGCTCCTGCAAGGATTTCGGCAGCAGACGCGCTGTGCCGTGAGACCAGTACGATCATTGGGCCTTCGTAAACAATCTTTGGATTGTAGTCATGGGAGACGGAGATCTTTTTCTGGAAATCACGGACGGCGACAACGGGTCCTGTTTTAATGAACAATCCAGTCATGGAAATTGCTTCGTACAGTAACCCGCCCCCATTGTCGCGCAAGTCGAGCATCAGTCCGTCAATGCCGAGCCCCATTAGCTTTTGCACCAGTTCCTCAACATCCTTGGTGGAGCTGATATTGGTTTCTTTGGAGCCATAGAAACTAGGCAGCTCAATGACCCCGATTTTCAAAGTCTTATCGCCTTGCGGAATATCGTACAGGGTGGCTTTGGCCAGACTGGACGTCAGTTGGATCTTTTCGCGGGTCAGTTGAACCACTTTGCGATCAGCGGGGTCGTCGCTGTTGCCTGGTTGCACCAGCAGAGAGACAACCGTTCCTGATTTACCCCGTATCTTATTGACAACCTTGCGTAACGGCAGCCCCTGGATATCTTCTATTTCAGTCCCTGCCTGTCCGACACCGAGGATTTTATCCCTTGGTGAAATTTGCCCGCTGCGGTAGGCGGGGCCTGGTGGGACTAGTTCGTGAATGACACAGGTGCCATCCTCATCGCGCAGTATTGCACCGATTCCCTCCAGTGAGCTCTGCATGTTAATTGCCAGATCCTCGGTCATATTGGCAGACATGAAACTCGAATGGGGATCGAATATCTGCATGATGGAAGAGAGAAATATCTCTTGAACATCTTCGCCTTCGAGGGACAGCAGGTTGCGTTTGGCGCGCTCATATTGTTGTGCCACTTGTTGTTTGGCTGCTTCCGGTTCCTTGCCAGCGAGCAGATTTCTGATTAGGTCAAGCAACAGCCTTTTTTCCCACAGTTGATCTGCTTCTTCACTGCTGGCAGGCCAACTGCTCTCCTTGCGATTGGTTTCAAAAGACAAACCTGATTCGAGATCGAAATCGCCCTCCATGCGTTCCTGAATCCACTGGTAGCGTTCCAATACCCGATTTCTATAGGTTTCAAACATCTGAAAGGCGGGAAACAGATTACCGTTATTCAGATAGCCTTGCATGGGTTTGGAAAAGCGCAGCAGGGCTTCCTGTATATCTTCCTCCAACAGGTACATGCGGGTGGCGTCCAGGCGAGACAGATAGTTGTCGACCAGTTTGTCGTAATCCATTTCGCGAAAATCGATGTTCAGGATATGCAGCTCCTGGATGATATTGAGTACCTTGCGTGTTTCCAACTGCATGCGCCGTGTTGTTGTGATGTCAGGCAGTGTGGTCGTGGCATCGGGCTCGGTTGCCGTTTCGGCGATTACGGGCAATGGAAGGAGCACAAGCAGCAGCCATACGCAGTAAGGTCGGAAAAAGCGGTACGGTGTGGAGAAAATATTCATGTATGTATGAAAAAATTTGGAGGGCTGCATGAGGTGAATTCCTGTGAGATTCATTGCAATTAAAAAGTAGGCGAAGGAACGGAATGTGTCTACGTTAGAATTGGAGATGTTTGCTGTCGTATTTCTTCCATACGATGTCGCTGTTCCTTAAAAAAGCTTTCAAAATTTGTGAATCCCAGCCAGCGGGCAAGTGAGAACCGATGAGCTGCGTCTTCTGGAATGATAGTATGGGATTCATGTTGATCGCGGCGTAGATTCCATTCGACTTCCTTCAGAAACGAATAGTTATCTGCCAATAGCGCAAAGTCCACATGCGGGTGCTCAGGCATGGGAATTTGCTGCAGTCGCTGCAACAACTGCCGTGTGGAGGGAATACGCAATTGGGGATATTGTTTGCCGAGTTGCCAGGAGAGCAGTTGAACGGAAAACTCGACATCGACCAGCCCGCCAGGTCCTGTTTTGAATGCCAGCTCAGGTGGTGTTCCGTGAAATTTTTCCTTTTCCAGGCGTTGCCTGATATGCTGAATTTCAGTAATGGCCGCAGGCGTGGGAGGAGAATCATACAGGACGTTTTCCTTGAATGTTTCAAATTGTATGCGCAACTGTTCGTCACCCCCAATCCAGCGGGAGCGTGTCAGCATGAGAAACTCCCATGGTTGAGCCGCGGCATTGGCGCCCTGATAGTACGATTGCAGCGAGTCCATCGACACCAGTTGGGGACCGTCATTGCCGTGCGGACGCAGGCGAAGGTCCACTTCGTAGAGGGCGAAGGACTCTCTGGCATGGCTCAGGCTTTTCAGAACCTGACGCAATTCAAGCAGGCTCTTTTCATCGGTAGGGGCGGTGGAAACAAACATCAGGTCGAGGTCTGATCCCAGGGAAAGCTCATGTCCTCCCAGCTTGCCCAGGCCAACTACTCCTACCGGATGGGGGAACGATGTGTGATGGAGAACGGATAATGTAGTGGCAGTCGCCAGCCGGGATAATTGTTCTTCTGCTTCAGGGATGGTTTTAATTCCCAATAGTTGTGCGATGCTCAGTCGGACCTGCTCTGCCTTGACGTATAGCCACAACCAGTTCAGTCGTTCCTCAGGGCGGGGAAAGTGTTCCATTTCCCGCAAATGATCGGAGACTTCCTTGGTTTTGCGCAGGGAATCGGTGACCAGCAGCTCTTCCAGGATTTCAGGGTGGCTGCTGAGGATGGATTGGAGGAAGCGACTGCGATCAAACAGCAACCCCAGCATTTCCACCAGACGAGGCTGCGTGGTACAGGTATTGAAAAAGTGGCGCCTGGCCCCATAGCGTTCTGCGAAATCAGAGATTTTTCCGAGTGCCCGTAATGGAAATGCCAGTTGGGGCAGAAACTGATCCAGGTGTGGTTCCAGTTCCAGGAAAATGTGGAGCAATTCGCGGTACATCGGGCGGTTGGGACCGCCTGAGAGAAAAACGCGCAGCCGGTTTTCCCGCTCTTGTTCCGAGGGGAACCATTTGGCCAGTTTGGCTTCGATTTGTGGGGTGGGAGGGTGACCCGTGAAGAACATCCACCAGTCGGTTTCACTGTCCAGGTGATTGCTCTCCAGTTGAAAGAAATCGTGATAGAGCGTCCGCACCCGATTGCGGTATTCAGACAGTTGGGAGACAAACGTCTCCGCTGTCAGTTGGCAGGCGTCAGCGAATGTCTCTTCCCATCCTGGTGTCGATGGAAGCAGGTGTGTCTGCTGTTCACCGCGCATCTGGATCAAATTTTCCACCTGGCGGAAGAAGAAATAGGCTTTGTGCAGAAAACGGCACTCTTGTAGGGGCAGAATTTCATAGCGCTCCATTTGCGACAGGGCGTTGGCAACGGAGTGTGTTTGCAGAAATGGAAATTTTCCTGCGTGCAGCAACTGTAGGGCTTGTACCAGAAATTCAATTTCACGGATTCCCCCATAGCCCGTCTTCAGATTACGATCTATGTTTTCCTGTCCGAGTATTTCTTTTTCAGTACGTGTTTTCAGAGCGGCAACCTCACGCAGGATGGAAGGAGGTGGGTGGCGCGGATAGCGGAAACTTTGCAGGTTCTCCATCAGCTCTTCACCAAGATCAAGGTCTCCTGCGACTACCCGACCGCGTATCATGGCCAGACGTTCCCAGGTTTGCCCTGCCGTAAAATAATAACTTTCCATCGCAGACTGTGTGCGCACCAGGGGACCCATTTCTCCCTCGGGGCGCAGGCGAAGATCAATGTGGTAGAGGAACCCTTCGTCGGTGGTTTCCTGCAAGCGGGCAACCAGATCGCGACAGGCGCGTGTATAGAATTCGCCGTTGGTGGTGTGGGTTTCACGATCCTGTTTTCGACAATACCCATCATCCTCCATAACCAGAATCAGATCCAGGTCAGAGCAGAAGTTCAGCTCGCGCCCGCCGAATTTCCCCAGTCCTAGAATGGCCAATCCGCAACGGCGGTTTTCCTGTTCAATCCACGGTGAGCCAAAGCGTTCCTCCCATATCGGTATGATCTTGTCGAGCGACATGCGCAGTACGACTTCCCCTAATTGCGTCAATTCTTCGAGCACTTCAGGCACTTGCGCCAGGCCATTCAAGGTACGGTAGGTGAGACGCATGGATTGGCGCCGTCGAAAACGGCGCAGTAACTGGAACCATTCGTCCACGGACTGTGCGGGACCTATAATTGCCTTGGCGTCGCGGATTAATTCTGAGACATGCCAGGGTTGTGCGTTGGTTGCGGCGGAGTTGAGCCATTCGATGTTTTCAGGGAAACGGCGCAGGAAATTCTCATACAGGGAACTGAACGTGGTCAGTTTCCGCAATCTGGACTCGGTCGTTGGTGAGGACGAATCTGCGCACATGAGGTTCAGCGTTTCAGGATGTCACGGGCTTGGTCGAGGGTTTGTTTCTCCTGTTCCGTCAATGCTCCAAAACCACGTGTATTGATTTTATCCAGAATTCTGTCCACCTCGCGTCTTAAAACATCCTTGTTTGCCTGTGAGCCGATGTTGACCTTGTAATGGTAAGCGTTTGCCCGTGGCTGGCGCGGCGGATGGGTGTGTTGTTTGCGCAATGAGATACGCGGCCAGACAATTCGTATGGGATAGAGTGCCTTGTAGTAAAACCACCCCCATATAATGCCGCCCAGGTGTGCGGAGTGGGCAATGGTGTTGCCCTGATCCTGTAAATTATGCCCATCCAGATTGACCAGAAAAAGAAACAGGCTGATAAAGAAGAAACCCCAGCCGATGATTCGCGCGGGTATGAGGATCGGAATGAACAGGAAGGAGACTGGGCGGTTGGCGTAGATACAACAGAAAAAGATGAACAGGGCGGATACCCCAGCGGAAGCTCCCATGAGCGGGCTGGTCCCATTTTGATTAAAAATCAGCCAGAGAGCCCCGCCTGCCACGATCCCGCCCAGGTAAAGTGATAGAAATTTCCCCTGGTTCAGGCGATTGAGCAGCGGCTTGCCGAGGAAGTAGAAGCCGAGCATGTTGCACAGAATATGGATGAATGTGACGTGCAGAAACCCGTAACTGATCAGCGTCCAGAGACGCAGATCACGCATGATGCTGTATTTGGACAGTGCTCCGTATTGTCCGATGATATCATGTTTGAAGAAAAAACCGCCTATTATTTGCAGTGCGTAAACCGCACAGGTGAGAATCAGTAAAAGATAAAAACAGGAGAATGAGGGCTTATCCTCATTACTACGCATGTAATCGCGTTCAAAAAGCATAAGGACAAGCTAATCAAAGTTTTTTGTAGTGCGAGTCGAAATTGGAATTTGCGCAGGGAGGAGCAGGGGAAAAACCCGCTTGACAGAAAGAATAATGCGTGATGTCGAATAAAGCTTGTAATCTGTTACATCAGATGTTCTTAAAGAGAATGGTCGCCCGTCCTTGTAGGACGCCCCATCGTCTTGATATACCCGCTTTATATGAGTACAGAAAAACTGGAATCGATTTCACACGAAAACCGTCTTTTTCAGCCTGTTAGCAGCTTGGCAGAAAAAGCTTATATTCCCTCCAGGGAGGCCTATGACAAGCTCTACAAGGAGAGTCTTGAAAATCCCGAGGCATTTTGGGACAAGGCCGCCAGGGACTTGGTTTGGACCAAGCCTTGGAATCGCGTTCTGAACGAAGAGAAAAAGCCTTTTTTCCGCTGGTTTGAAGGTGGTAAAACCAATATCACCCTGAACTGTTTGGATCGCCATGTGCAGAACGGGCAAGGAGATAAAATTGCGATTTATTTCGAAGGCGAGCCTGGCGACGTGCGCACCCTGACTTATGCGCAGCTTCTGAAAGAGGTGCAGATCGCGGCCAACGGTCTGAAGAAGATTGGTATTGGTAAGGGAGACCGCGTGGCTGTTTACCTGCCAATGATTGCTGAATTGCCGATTCTGGTGCTCGCCTGTGCCCGTATTGGCGCCATTCACTCGGTGATTTTTGCAGGGTTTTCCGCAGATTCGATTCGTGATCGCGTACTCGACAGTGAGTGTAAACTGGTGATCACAGCCGATGGCAGTTGGCGCCGTGGCAAGCAGTTGAACCTGAAGGAGATCGTTGATGATGGTGTCTCCAACTGCGAATGTGTGAAGAATGTATTGGTGGTGCGTCGCGGTGGCCTGGGAGATTACAAGGCTCCCATGCAGTCAGGCCGCGATCTCTGGTTTGATGAGGTGATCCAGGGGGTATCCGATGTCTGTCCTGCGGAGGAAATGGATGCGGAAGATACGCTGTTCCTGCTCTACACCAGTGGCACGACGGGCAAGCCGAAGGGAGTCATTCACACCGTAGGCGGATACATGGTGTTCACTTATCTGACCACCAAGTATGTATTCGATTTAAAGCAGGATGATGTATACTGGTGTACTGCGGATGTAGGTTGGATTACCGGCCACAGCTATATTGTATACGGCCCCATGCAGAATGCAGTGACCCAGGTGCTGT
>CAZYDZ010000015.1:541-18282 GCA_964646535.1 uncultured Opitutaceae bacterium | reverse complement strand
CTGATTGTGATTCAGGGGGTCGCCGGTTCAAGTCCGGTCAGCCACCCCATTTTTTGGTTAAGAACCAAATCACCCCTACCGGAATGCTCCCTGACGAAACGAACGACACAGAGGTCGTCACTGAATGTTACTAAGTTAAGGGAGGTATCGCTGGTTTTCCCGAGCAGGAGCGGCTTCACACCGCGACCAAGCTACGTTCGGTCCGCGGCGTAAAAGCCTGCTCTACAGGGCTGGCGCCTGGTATCCCTTATGTTTTAATAAGCAATTCTATCGAATCCACCCCTTCCTCGCAATTCACCCAAATCCGATGTTTTCCACATGAGAAACATACCGATGGTAAATATTCTTCAAGGAGACGGTACTGCATAATCTCCTGATAAAAACGCACGATCTCCTTAAAACGGGATGAGGGAACAGCCAGGGAAATATTAAAGCTTTCTACTGACAGAGCATCTAATGTGTCCATAATATTATAAGAAAAAGAATAACATTATATGAATTATTAAAATATTTTTTATTACACATTCGAATAGTATAAAAAAATAAATCAATCAACTATAATATCCATTGATCTTATTATTTTGACGACTCCCACGGATATTGATTCCGCAAGCCTGTTAGACAACCGTTCTCCGAATACAAACAGTTTTCTTACTTCTTCAGTGGCAAGGTTACAGTTGTAGCCGTTTTTTTAGCATCTGCCTGTTGTTGCTCTGTATTCGTTACAATAGGCTTGCGTTCCTTGAAGAACTGCACGCGAACATCTCCTGGATTGCGCTTGTTGAGCGACGGCAGGATCAAGATAAAGATGCGTTCATCTTCAGCACAGGCATACAACTGGTTAAAGACCTGCAGGCGCCTGCCACCGACTTCGTAATAAAACTGAAAGCTGCCCTTTCCATCGCGCAGGCCGAAGACACCGCTGGGGCCAGGGCGCAATAACACCATTTGTGCCCCGGCATTCATCAACAGATTTTGGCCCGAACCGTTAAAAATCATGGCCGCCTGATAAGGAAAGGCTTTCTCATCGAAAGGAATTGCCATCACCCTGAATGGCAGCCCGCTCTCGCCTTCGCGCTTGGGTGCAAAAAACAATAATAACCGCTCCACTCCCTGGGGTATTTGCACCTGCGCCTTGGGAATAATACGAAAGCCCCCCTCCTTGTCGCCGTAGGTACCCACGTAATCAAAAAACGTAATGACCTGCGGCCCTTTATAGCGGATTGCAGGGAAAGTTCCACCCGTACGGAAGTTGATCTCCTGCGGACCGCGATCGGGATCCAGCACAAATATCCGCTTCATTAGATGTGGCTGGGACGCATAGACGGAAAACTCAATCTCTGTCTCTGCCGCCTTGGGATCGTTGGTGTTCTGCGCCCATGTTGTGGTAGCCCACACCATGCATCCAATCCCCAATATCCATGCTTTCATATATCCCATGATGTTTAAAATTACCTCAGCCAGCGTACACCGACAATACGGAATCTACGATTGTTCTCACTACCTGGATAATCAGGGTGCAACTCGTATGTGCGTTGAACCAGCAACTCTACCATGGCCGAGGAAAGAATGTTACCCGATACCACCGTTGGTGTCGTATCAACGATTTCTTTGTTGGAATCACGCTCGTAGAAACGCTCTTCTGCGTACCCGCGGATAATAAAGGTATCCGAACGGACAGTAAGAAAAGGATCAATTGCAGCCAGAACATCCGCCTGCGTCAAGTAATAGGGAGAGTAATGCCATATCTGGTCGTAGGAGAAATCATTGTAATCCCCATTGATGAAATTCTGGCCCGACGGATCATCGCGGGTTGCCATTCCCGCGCCCTCTGGTGAATCCCACAATTCCTCAATTGCGTCCATAGTGTTCAACCCTGCCGTCGCAATCGCACGGGTGATCACCCCTGAGTTCACGAACTCCTGCATGGATACAAAGGGGCGTCCCTGACCCGAATCTCCATGAAATACCACTATCTCACTGACGATCGCTTCCGCCAGGCGCTGTATCTGCTCAGTGGTAAATTCACGCACGCCTCTGACAAAAAACTCACGCGGCGGAATTTCACTGGTACTGGCTGCTCCAGTTTTGGGCCCCGTATAAAATGTATTGTAGGCAGACTGAACAAAGCGTGCGAAAGGGTTCACCAGAGTAGTCGTCGTATCTTCGTCCACCATACCCTCATCATCCTTGGTCGGATAGGACCACTCCTCAATCAGTCCGCGGCACAATACGCTCTCCCAAGCCTCCACCGATGTCGAATTCACATTGAATGCTCCATCCACCACCAGGCGATCCCCATTGACAACCTTATGTCGTAAATTCTGCGGGTTGGTGTTCAGGTCCATATAATATTGGTCGAACAGGCTGTTGAAGTCCCCCCCCCAAGGATTGCCAATACTACTGGGCCGCACTCCGACAATCGGTACATGCTGCAGCGAGGCAATACTGAGTGGGGGATTGAGAGCCAACTCATAAAGAGGAAAATCCATTAGCGCCAGATCGGCATTGGGGCCACTCAACGGACGGGTCTGCAGGCGACCGCCATCGGGACCATCCAACCCTACCCTTGGAGATAACGCATTGGCATTACGTATTTCATGGTAGTAGTAACTGTATTCTTCATCCGCACCAAGGCTTGCTGTGTGTTCGGGATTGCGAAAATCGGTTTGAGCCAACCAGGTACCCTTGCTGGCTCCGGAAGTTCCTCCGTCCAACGGTTCATATAGCCTTACATAAAATCCGATCTGCGAAGGACCATTAGGGTCTACATTGCCTCCTTCGTCCTCTTCCACGCTACCCGACGGCGCAATCTCTTCCGCGGCAATGTTAATCTCCCCAGTCCAGTCGTACTGAATGCCACCAATGGTATAGAGATCTTCATCATCGGCGCTGACAACAATATTCAGAGTACCCGTTTCTGATGTATCCGAGGTGTGGTACTCCACCCTGTATGTACTCCCCGCAACCCCTGGAGGCATAGTAGCCAGTGCGGAAATTGGGTATTCGGCGACATACTGCACCATGTTGCGCGCGCCAAATGTCGCCCGTCCCGTTCCATCCGCCCTGCCCGCCCAGTGAAATACGCGTCCAGGCAACCATGATACGCCATCACCAAGCCTGAGATTGAAATCCAGCGCCCCCGCAGCCACGGGAACCACATCTGCCATGTCGAAGGACAGAGTCTCTGTCTGGGTAACACCATCCCCATCTTCATAAGAGCGGGTCACCCTCACCACATCAGGAAGTCCGCGTACCAGAATATCAATACCGTTGTCAGGCATCACCATCGGGCTGGTATAAGGATTCCACAGGCGGGCGGAGAAGCGCTGGCGCAATATCCACTGGGAAGTGGCGCTCCTCCATGTCACCGTGTACTGCAAACGGAAACTGGTCAGAATCGGGGCTACAATGACATTGTGTTCATCGACATCCCACGTGAATGCCGGCTTTACAACGCCTCCCGCAGTCCCCATCCATTCTCCCAATCCAGGGTAGGCCAATGCGAGCGCGTTGCGATCCTGTTTCAACCCGCCATCAACCGTATTGGTCAACAATGCGGTATGGTTCATGGTCACATTGTGAAACACCCGCTCCAGCAACTCACTGCGCTGTGTCGCATCACTCAGATCATAGGTGGTGTCGTAAAAGGAAAAGGAACCCGTCTTATACGCAGGATCCAGCATCAGCAACTGATTGCGGTCATACGCTCCACCCATCCCTGATACCTCAATGTCATGATAGGGTACAATAACATCGGGAGACTGCCAGCCAGCCAGTCGCAATTGATCATCAGGGTCCGAATAGACATTCTCAAACGACTGCATGGAGGCCTTCACACCCTCGTCACTGATCCAGTAGGTGGAATAGTAAACCTCGTTTTCGCTGCGATTCATTGCGGGGTTGCCGCGCCTGAGCACGACAGACACCCCTGGCACAATTTCCTTTCTCACATTACGGTCAATATCATTGGTCGCTGGAATATCGAACAGCCAATACCCCGTTGAACCACGTCTTGCGTATGTCGTATAGTCCAGGCCCGCTGCGACCCCTTCGATATCGTCCTTGATGTCTGTCAGCGAACGGGCTGTTGCAGATACGGATGTATCAGGCCCCATGGTGTACTGCAAATGCGCCAATCCGCGCAACGCCGCTGCCATTGCAAACTCGCGTATACGGTCGTCTTCCTGCTGATAGCGCCCCACCGTAGTGGAAATACTCATCATATTGACCATACTGAGCACGATTACCACCAGGAATGCCAGGGATGCCAACGTGATTACCAGCGCAAACCCCGATTGCCTCGAATACCTGCCAATACGCCTGTCGGATAACTTTTTCATGAACAACAGATTTATACTCCTTTATGTACCCTTTTGCACCTGATTGTTTTTACACGATGCTTTGAACGTGCATCACCGTAAAAATCACTTATCTTAATGCACATGGTAAAAACCCTGCGCAATTCCTTCATATCCGGACTGTTGCTGATCGCTCCTCTGGGGGTGACGATCTTTGTAATCCAATTTCTGGTGAACCATATAGGGGAACCGATATCCAAGCATATTTTCTCCTATGTGGATCCCTCCACCCTGGAGAGCCGGAAATTCCTCTTCAATGCTCTCGCCACGGTCATTGCGGTACTGCTGATCGCACTGCTCGGTTTCTTCTCCAACTATTTTTTTGGGAAACTGCTGATCCGCACCTTCGAGCGAATCATGAACAGCCTGCCGTTTATCAATACCATCTATCGGACGGTCAGGCAGATCGTCGATACCTTTTCCACACAGAACCGTTCCGTGTTCCAGACCCCCGTAATGATTGAATTCCCGCAACCAGGCACCTATTCAATCGGTTTTCTTACGAATGAAGCGCGCGGCGAAACCGCAACCAAGTCTCCAGCCCCATTGATCAATGTGTTCATTCCGACCACCCCCAATCCGACCAGCGGTTTCCTGATTCTCACCCCCAGGGATAAAGTGATCGAACTGGAAATGTCCGTTGGCGATGCCATGAAACTACTGATTTCCGGCGGCGCTGTCGCACCAGCCTATCCAGCCACGAATACGGCGGCTCCCGATGACAACAGTGGAACGCATCCTTGACGGCTACTTTCTCGGCAGAAAACCCTCTTCCGACACATTTGAGGTCTGGTTCCTGTTCACACGGCAACAGGGGCTATCGATTTGTCTGCAACGGCAGACATCGGGTGTTTCCCGTAAAAACAAGGGAAGCGCCGATCTGTGGGACCGTATGGAACTGGAATGGAGTCGATCCGGTAAAACGGGAGAGCAAGGGCCACACTTCGTCAAGGATTACAGGATTTTACAGCATCACGAATGGCTGGGGCACGATTGGAGTCGACTGGAATACGCCTCACGTCTGGCCCGAATGCTGGAACAGAACCTGGCGGAAGGCGAGCCGCGCCAGGAGTTGTTCCAATTAACCGAACGCGCCCTGTACGCATGGCAACAGCCACTCCCCCCCTGCGCAGTCTACATGAAGTACCTGTTGCGCTGGATCCACCTGGAAGGCTATGGCCACCCCGCAAAGTGGGCTGGCGCCACTCCCGCCACGGCCGCTCTCTGGGTCCAACTAGCCCGACAACCCGTCCACACCCTGACTTCCCCCGACCTGCCCTGGGCGCACGCCATGGACGAACTGGAAACCTTTCTCAAACAGGAAACAGAGTTCCATATCGGCTGAGTCCTGCGGGAGTATCCATCTGAAAACGCGGCCGTTGCCTCCGTCAGACAATTGGTAATCAACGTTCAGCAAGAAAACGCAAGGCCGCCAGATAGCCGTAAAAGCCAAGGCCACTGATCACTCCCTCGGAAACAGGCGCCGTGTAGGAATGATGGCGAAAAGCTTCCCGTTTATAAATGTTGGATATATGCACCTCAACAAATGGGATACCCGCAGCGGCAATCGCATCGCGTATGGCAACACTGGTATGCGTGTAGGCGGCGGGATTGAAAACTACTCCCGAAAATTCCTCGTCTACCCATTCTGCAATCTTATCAATGAGAGAACCTTCCAGGTTGGATTGGAAAAATTCAATCTCCACCTCGAGGGCAGCCGCCTCTTCAGTCAGGAGTACCTCCAGGTCCGCAAGAGTACTGACACCGTAGATATCCGGTTCCCGTTGCCCGAGGCGATTGAGGTTGGGTCCATTGAGTATACCGAATTTCTTCATGATCGGGAGGTGTTGAATATGGCAATCTTCAGATTTAATCAAAATTACAGACGGCAGCCTGTGTCAATCCATTCCCAAGGCACGCCAAAATGTTGCGAGGCACGTTCAGCAAGTGCGCGCACGCCAAACACCTCGGTGGCATAGTGTCCGCACACGTATGCCTGGATTCCCATTTCCTGTAGGGCGTTGAAACAATTCTGTTTCAATTCGCCCGTAATCAGCAAGTCAATGGAGTAATCAGGCAGTTGCGGGACAGCGGAAGTGCCTGAGCCTGTCAAGATACCAATGCGACGGGGCGGGCGCGGAGCGCTCGGCAGGACCGCGCGCGTATCCGGGAAACGGGCCAGCAACCGTTTGTACAAGGTTTCTTCATCCTCCTCCCATGCGGCCAGTGTCCCAATCGGGGTTCCCTGATAATCGCCAAACTGGCCACACGGAACCAGTCCGATTTCTTTAGCCAACAGGGTATTATTACCAATTTCCGAATGAGCATCCAATGGCAGGTGAGCGCTGTACAACGCACAGTCTCCCTGAATCAGCGTGGCAATCCGTTCACGCCGTACTCCCGTATATGGATAGGGACGATCCCAAAACAATCCATGGTGTACGATCAGAAAATCGACGCCGTGTTCCACCGCCTTTTGAAATGGCACCAGGCCCGCATCCACTGCCGCGCCTATACGGGTTACCCTGCCCGAATTCGCCACCTGCAACCCGTTGTCTGCCCCAGGGAAGTCCGCCATGGCAGGGATGTTCAGCAATTCATTACTCCATGAAACCAATTCATCCAGAGAGATCATATCCGCCCAGCATACACCTTTTCACAACAAAAGGGAAAGCCCGATTTGGAACCACAGATGAATACAGGTTTTCCTTCGCACCTTCGCATGAAGGTCTTTTATCCCTTTTGCCTCTGCGGGAATCTGTGCGAATCCCGTTTATTTTCTGTAACGGCGCCAGGAAACGAATGCCAGACTGACGATTCCCATCAACAGCATGACGGTTGCGGGCTCGGGGATCATGGTGCTGTTGATATAGATTTCACCAGCCGTATCATCGTACACCAAGCGGAACTCGTAGTCATTGCCGTTATAGGTCAGAATGAAAAGATCGTCGTCGTCACCGTAGAACAGGTTTCCGTTGATTTCCGTGAATTCACCGCTGCGCAAACCGCCCTGCCATGACAAGAGAACAATTTTCGCACTGGCTGACGGAACGTAATTCAGTTGCAACTGCAACGCGCCAAGAATGGTCAGAATCGTACTGGCTGGCGTCACGTTGGTAACCGTCAACGAATCATAACTGCCACCCGCCAGCTCCATACGGAATACCGATCCTTTGTCCAGTAACAGCGTACCCGTAATATCGAGTGCCTTGGCGGTTGCATTGGTTCCGTCCAGGACACCGCCGCTGCGAACATTCGTGATCGTGTAACGGGTATTGGTGACATCGTACAGTTTACCCCCAATGGAGCCGCTCCCCGCAAGAGTTCCATTACTCAACACATGAACATAGACGGCGGTACCGATACTACCGTGATTGACCAAGAGACCCTCGCCGATGTTCAGGTGACCTAATCCATCGGAAGCCGCCAACTGGTCCGTCACCACAACAGTCCCTGGTCCTGTCTTATACAAACGGCTGTTGTTGGAGAATGTGGCACTGCCCAACCCCGCATTCAGATACAGGATACCATCCGTGCTGTGTTGATGAATCACAAATTGTGATCCCAGCGCCCCAAAACGGGTGTCGATATGATAATCTCCCACACCCTCCTCCATCAACAAAGCCCAGGGAGAAAAGTTCCATGTCCCCGGGTTAGCGGAAGTCAGTGTTCCCGCCCCCTGAATGGTGATACTGTTGAGACCATGAGCATTGCCGCCCAGCGTGATGTTACCAGACAGGGAATAATTGGTTGTCCCATTAAAACCAGACGCAGGAAACGCCGTAAACGTGGTGTTGCGCACGATTTCCCCACTGTCATACGCAGCAAATCCAGTCATCCCTCCTGATGTCACCGTCACATAGCGATGAACCCCGTTGGTCAGGTTGGTAAAAGATCCCGCCTCAACATGCGCATCGCCAATCAGGCGTATGTTGACAGTGCTCGACTCCGACGTACTGGTAAAATTGGCGAATGAAACCGTTGTCTTTTGCCCTCCACTGGCATCCACCACCAGATGGGCAGCATTCCCCAACGGGTTTCCATAATATGCCTGATTCACAGAAAAATTTCCCAGTTCCAGTGTGACCTCCCAGCTATCAGAACCAAGAATCTTCAAAGTTCCCCCGCCTCCGCCTTGAAACCCCTGATGGGAAACAGAACTCATGGTCACATTTACACTGGTATCAAGCACCAACGCAGATCCCGCATCCAACACCAGTTCACCTCCCAAAATCGTCAGGGTTGATATGGAGCCCGTGTGGTCACCATTACGCAATAACAGCGAGCCCTGTCCCATCTTGTTCAGAGTCAGGCTGCTGCCGGCACGCGCACTCCATCCCGCCCATTCCAGATCTCCTGCAAACGTGTCAAAATTCACATTTGTGTCCAGGAAATTCAGATCGTTCTCAATCACATGCGTCACGGTGCTGTTATTGATAAACCACCCCTGATTCTGCACATTAATCACATTGCCCGGCTCAATCGTATACGCCTGGGTCGCTTCGCGGGTGAATATCCAATTGCGGATGCGCAACGAGCCAATGTCGTTGTACAGGTTGTAGCCCGCAATCCCCGAAGTGCCAAAGAACAGGTCCGTGTTGTTCGTATTGTCCGGAGGTACTCCCGTCCAGTTGGTTCCCGCGTTAAAGACATTGGTCAGATTATTGCCAAGCCATGTATACTCGGCCGCAGAGGCCATGAAAGGAGCAGACACAACCAGAACGGAGCTCGCTACTGAAAACAGAAACTTCTTCATAACATTGTGGATAGCTGAAAGCCTATATTGGCCTTAACGGGTACAATATCGCTGCCACCCCTCCATAAAGTCAATCACAAAAAGAATACAAAACTTGCAAGACACAGGATATTTTTCTGTATTTCTCACATTGAATAGTTGAAGAACCACCATAAATAAGATTCACATTATTACAATATTCATTGTTATTTACTATGCTTGGCATGTTTATTTTCCATCAGGTTCCTGTCCCTCGGCGCTTACGTCTATCCAGACAACTTCAAAAAAATGCGTGTCTTTGGAGGGAAACTTTGTAGATTAGCCCCCATGTCACGATCTGACGACTGGATAAACAGGCTACAGCGCGGTGAAGACCTCACCAGGGAAGAGGCGGCGGCAGCCGCACGCTGGATAGCCACACCCGAAACCCCGGATGCGGAACGGGTTCGCTTTCTACTGGGATTGAACCAAAAAGGGGAAACCGCCACTGAGATTGCAGGCTTTGCACAGGTCTTTCGCGACATGGCAACCGATCCGGGCCCCCTGTCCGGCCAAAATGAATCCATTGATGTCTGCGGCACTGGCGGCGACGGCTCAGGCTCCTTCAATATCTCCACAGCCGTTGGCTTCCTACTGGCATCCCTGCAGGTTCCCGTACTGAAACATGGCAATCGATCCATCACATCCAAATGTGGCAGTGCGGATATTCTGGAATCCCTGGGCTGGCCATTGAACCCTGCGGACAAGGAGCGCCACCGCCTGCTGGATCAATTCCACTTCACCTTTTTCTTCGCACCCGCCTACCACCCTGCCTTTCAACATGTAGGTCCTGCGCGCAAACAGGTGGCAGCACAGGGACAACGGTCCATCTTCAACCTGCTGGGCCCCCTCCTCAACCCCGCTCGCCCACCCTACCAGTTAATGGGCGTAATGGGGGTCGATAAAGTCAGCCTGATTGCCGGTGCACTGGACCAACTGCATATCCAGCGCGGTCTGGTGGTCCACTGCCAAATCGACAACAAACAAGGTTTGGACGAAGCCTCCACCGTGGGAACCAACCACCTGCAAACAGCAGGCCTATTGCAACCCAGGCTACCAGACACACCCGACAATCGATGGGGTCTTCCCGCTGGAAATCGCGCAGAGCTGCAGGGAGGGGACATGAAACAGAATTTGCTGATTCTGGACGACCTTGCCCGTGGCAAGCGCAACGACACGCTCGCGGATACGGTTGCACTGAACGCAGGGCTCGCTCTATGGGTTGCACAACGGGTAAAATCTCCCGAAGAGGGCATTGAACTGGCGGCACGCCAACTGCGTGATGGCAAGGTCTACAACTGGCTGCGTGAGGCGCTCGCATGAAACGCCAATTCTTTGGTACTGACGGGATTCGCACGCGGGTCCCTGGTTCCTTTCTGGATGCTGCATTCGCATACCGACTGGGAAGGGCTATTGGAAAATACCTGAAACAACACGAACGCCGGCCGCACACCTACATGCTGTCCCGCGATACGCGTAACTCAGGAGAGGCCCTGCTACAGGGCTTGCAACAAGGATTGCAGGCCGAGGGAGTGCATATCCACAACTTCGGCATTCTGCCAACCCCCTGCCTGTCCGCATTAATCAGGGATCAGGAGGCCAGCGGTGGCGCAATGGTCACAGCTTCCCATAACCCCGCCAGTGACAACGGTATCAAACTATTCCGTTACAGAGGTGAAAAGTGGCAGGATGAACAAGAAGTCGTTCTGGAACAACTGCTGTCAGAAATCCCGCAGGATGTACCCGCCCTGAAAACATTTCCCGTTGAATCACCACCCCGGTTGCATTCGGTTTACAAGCGTTTGCAGCATATCACACTTCCCAACTGGAAAATTATCATTGATGCAGCCAATGGCGCAACAGCATCCATTGCCCCTGAACTTTTCCGCCAACTGGGGTTGCAGGCTGATTGGTGTTTTTTATCTCCGGACGGCACGAACATCAACCACCACTGCGGCAGTGAACACCCCGCAGCGTTACAACAGGAAGTCATACGGCAACAAGCTCATTTCGGCTTTGCCTTCGACGGCGATGGAGACAGGCTGGTCGTTGTCAATTCGCGCGGTGAAGTCGTTCCAGGCGACCATCTGATCGGTATTTTTGCGCGCGCGTTGACCACGGACAAACAACCTGGGATTGCCCTTACCGAACAGAGCAATTTCGGAGTCGAATCCTATCTGCTGCGCAACGGACATCCGGTATGGCGCACTCCCATCGGGGATCGCTATGTGTGGCGGGAAATGAACCAGCGCAACCTGTTGTTCGGCGGCGAGAACAGTGGTCATTTTCTGTATTCCCCCCACCTGCCATGCAGCGATGGTATCGGATTCTCCCTGATCCTCCTGCAGTTTTTAGCCCAATCACAACGCTCTCTGGAAGAATGGCAGGATGAAATTCCGCTTTTGCCCTCAAAATTGAAGAATATTCCGCTTACCTCCAAGCCAGACCTCGACAGTATTGAGGGATTTCAGGAACTGATTCGCGACACCAGGTCGCATATCGGTAAACGCGGAAGACTGCTTATCCGCTATTCAGGCACTGAAGCCAAAATCCGTCTGCTGGTGGAAATGGAGCAGGAATCCGACATTCAACCCATCCTCCACACACTGGAACAGGGAGTCGCACGCTTCCTTCCCATAGTGCCCCAGTCATGACTATTTCACCCTAATCAATGACTACGGGTTGACTTATCATTCTTTTCCATATTGCCTTTTATCCTGTTTTGTTTCATTTGTTCCAATAGCCATGCCAGAGGAAATTTCCTTATCCGATCTTGACCAACGCCTTCAGAAACAAGTTGAGAATGCAGAAACCGCACTGAGGAAGGGAAATCCGGCATACGTAGTTGATGTGTGCAACAGAATCCTGGAAGCACACCCTGGCTGTCTTGATGTGCGCAAGATTCTGCGCAGGGCACAAAAACAGACCCATTCGACCAAAAGCGCCTTTCTCACGAAGGCTATCGGCGGGGTCACCAACGCATCGTTTCTGTTAAAAGGGGGTAACCTGGTAAAAACGGATCCACTGAAAGCGTTGACTATTGCCGACAAGATGCTGCGCAACACACCGCACTACACTGTCGCCTTGCGCATGCTGGGACAAGCAGCGGAAGCGCTTGGCATGAAAAAAACTTCTGTCTTTGCCTATGAAGAAATTCGCGAGATTGAACCCAATAACGTCGAAAACCTTCTGGTGCTGGGCAAGGCCTATATCGAAGCAGGAGACCCCAAGCGGGCCGTTCAGCTTGGAGATGAAATCCTTCAGAAAAAGCCCAACTTTGCCGATGCCGAAACCCTGATCAAAGATGCCTCGGTTGCGTTGACCATGAAAGCGGGCTGGGAAAGCGAAGGCGAGGAAGACCAGCGCTCTCCCACACAAGGTCAACAGGAAACCGCGCAGCGCGAACAGGAAGCACGTCTGATGCGCAGCGAAGACGTCATGCTCCGCATGGCGGAGGAAGCGCGCCAAAAAATCGAAAGCGACCCCGAAAACATGAATCACCGCCGTACGCTGATCGACAATCTGCGTAAACTCGGCCAGTTGCAGGAAGCATTGCAAGCGGTACAGGAAGCACGCAAAACAATCTCGGGAAGTCAGGATGTCACCCTCGACAGGCAGGAAGGAGATATTCAGTTGGATATTCTCCGACAAAACCTCAGCACCCTCGAAGAGCAACTGGAAAAAGACGCGGCCAATACGAAGCTGCAACAACAGGTGGAAGATTTGCGCGCAGAACTTCTACAACACCGCCTACAGCGCGCCAAAGAGATGGTCGAACGCTATCCCAATGACTTTATTTTGCGCTTCAACCTTGGTGAAATCCTGCTTGAAAGCCAACAGTATGACGCGGCCATTGCCCAATTCCAGCTCGCACAGCGCAATCCCAAGGTTCGCCTGCGCGCCCTTCAAAACACAGGGCTCGCATTCAAGGCAAAGAATCAACTGGAGTTCGCGATTGAACAGTTGCAAAAGGCCAAAGAAGAAATCACTGCGCTGAACGAACAGAAGAAAGAGATCATTTACGAGCTGGGACTCTGTTACGAAGCGCTCGGGCAGCCAGAAAAGGCCATTGGCGAGTACCGCACAATCTACTCTGCCGACATCAGCTACCGCGATGTCGCTGACAAGATCAACCGGTTCTACAGTAACCGTTGACACGCGGGCTCAGTCTAACGTTGGCTCACAGAAGCCAGTCCATCTGTTGTGCTCCAGTTTCACTCCCCTCCTGTTGCAGGCGCAGCAAACGGGGTAGTTTCCACTCATGCCATTCACGCTGTTCTGCCATATATAACAGCAGCAGCCAACTCGCCAGGGCATCGTAAAGAGCACAATGATAGCGGCTGCGATCAGCGGGACAGAAATGCAGAGCCCATTGATCCAGGGTTTCCTGCAATCCCCAGTGATGGACCAGCGACGATAGCCTGTAATCCTTAATTTTCGGATACAACCTCTCCGCTAACACCCTGGAATCCAGCCACGGCCCCCAACTGGATACTTTCTCCAGCGGCCGCATCCAATCAGGCACCCATCCAGGCAGCGGCCAGGCATCACACACAAAGCGGTTCTCCACCACCGCGTGGTGGGCTGCAAAGACTCCCTGCTGCCGCAGTTGACGAAATAAGTCGAAACGTTCATTAAACGGGGCGCAGTCTGCCAGATCCACATCGTTCAAGCCATGGGTGGCCGTCTCTTCCTGTGTAATCCGAGCCCTTGGGCGAAACCGCTCCGTCCAGGCAGAGACTTCCCCGCTGCGCATCATGCGCACCACACCAGCTTCCACCACCGAGGATCGAGCAGATCCCTCGAAATCAATCACTACGAGGGATTCACCAAACCACTCGGCAGTCAGGCCACCAAGTTGAAGCGGGGAAGAAAACAGCATCATGCGCAGACAACGCTAAAACGGATCGTTGTCTCCTGCAACAGGGAATAGCCCCCCTTATCGTTTATCGCAAAAGTAGTGACTCGTGCCCAGTGCATCAACCGCCTGCCCGATGCGTTTCAGAGCCAGGACATAGGCGGCGGTACGCATGGATATTCCTTTTTCCACGCTGATTTCATGAACGATCTGGAGCTGACGACGCATCTGTTCTTCCAGGCGACGATGTACCTTTTCTTCACTCCAGTAGTCGCCTGAACGATTTTGAACCCATTCGTAATAACTGACGGTAACACCGCCCGCATTGGCCAAAATGTCAGGAATCACCAGAACGTTCTTTTTGTCCAGAATCTGATCCGCCTCCAGCGTCAACGGACCGTTAGCCAATTCCACAATCACCCTGGCGCGAATATTGGATGCGTTTTCCCTGGTCACCACATCCTCAAGCGCGGCAGGAATCAGAATGTCCACATCCAGCTCCAACAGCTCCTCATTGGTCAGGGAACGCGGGCCCTTCTCGTCGCTGACGCTGTGTTCGCTGTACACACTCTCCAGATGACGGGATTCGTTTTTGGCCTGGATCAGGGACGGAATATTCAATCCATTCCCCGAATAAATTCCGCCTTTGGAATCACTGACAGCCACAATACGGTAACCGTCCTCGTGCAGTAACCGGGCCACGGCCTGCCCCGCATTGCCAAACCCCTGAATTGCCACTGTCGTCTTGGCAGGATTCCATCCGAGGGCACGTTCCAGTTCCTTCAGGCAGATGTATCCGCCGCGACCAGTCGCCGTATCGCGCCCGAGGCTTCCACCCAGAGAAATCGGCTTGCCCGTGATCACGGCAGGCGTGCGACGACGTACAATATTGGAATACTCATCCATCATCCAGCCCATGATGCGGCTGTTGGTATAAACATCCGGAGCAGGAATATCCGTTTCGGGGCCAACAAAGTCCGCAATACGGGCAATAAAACCGCGGCTCAACCTCTCCAATTCAAGGCTGGACAAAGTCTTGGGATCGACAACCACCCCGCCCTTGGCTCCCCCGTACGGCAGATCCATCACCGCACATTTACAGGTCATCCAGAAGGCCAGGCTCTTAACCTCTTCCAAATCCACCGAGGGATGATAGCGCAATCCCCCTTTGCCAGGGCCGCGCAAATCACTGTGGCGCACACGGTAGCCTTCAAAGATTCTCAGGCTGCCATCATCCATTCGCACCGGGATTGAAACGGTCATCACCGCCTTAGGATACTTCAGGCGTTCAATAACCTCCGGGTGCAGGTCCGCATACCGAGCGGCCTCGTCCAGGCGGGAAATCGCGTGGGAAAAGGAATTCTTATCGTATTCACTCATAGATAGGCAACGATCAGTCCATAAATCCGCGAATGGGAAGGCCAGAATAAAATGATTTGCGCTTCATTTTTTCTGACATTCCATTCATTATCAATCTCTTCATTCTCATGAGCCAAATCGCAGAACAGCAATTTTTCAGCTTTTTGGGCGAGCTTTTGCCTGAAATCAACCAGCGTCTTCTTTTTTACTACCGTCAAAAGCATCTGGGAGTGGAAACCAAACAGGATCAAACTCCCGTAACAGTAGCGGACAAGGAAACTGAGAGTTCGTTGCGCAAGGCCATTCGCCAACGCTTCCCAGACCACGGCATCCGCGGTGAAGAACACGACGATGAACCCGGAGAGTCCGACTATTCCTGGATCATTGATCCCATTGACGGCACCAAGGCGTTTATCTCTGGCTGTCCCCTGTTCGGCACCCTGATTGCCCTCCTGCATAAAGGGGTTCCCGTCTGCGGCTCAATCAGCCTTCCTGTATTGAACGAATGGATATACGGTAATGGCACGGAGAGCTGGAGCGGACAGGAACGTATTCATGTGTCCCGTACGGAAGACATACAAAAAGCAACCGTCATGACCAGCGATCCACGTCTGGCACAAGAACACCAGCCCAACAGGCGCTTCGAAGAACTGTGGCAGAAATCGCCGATAGCACGCACATGGGGGGATTGTTTCGGCTACTTTCTGGTGGCTACGGGCAAAGCCGACATCATGCTGGATCCGATACTCTCGCCGTGGGATCTATTGCCGCTGATTCCCGTCCTGCGCGGAGCGGGAGCAGTCATTACCGACTGGCAGGGACAACCCGCGGAATCAGGCAACAGCGCCGTAGCCTGCAACCCCCAACTGCACCGCCAGGTCCTGCCCTATCTGGTTCAAAGACAGGACTGACCGCGGAGAACAGAGGATTGCAAAGCGACGCCCCGAATTCGGGTCGCGGCATAAAGCCGTTCCTACATCGAAGCCTCTCAGCTACCGTAGACCTCTCCTACATAACGGCGCAGGTTTTCCAGTCCGACTTCAATTCCCATAAGGACATCCTCCACACCCTCGAACTCAATGGAAAGAACGTCGTTATAACCCATACGTCTCATGGCTTTCAAACACTGGACAACAGGCACATCACCGTATCCGATGATGGTACCGCATATATAGGTGCCGCCGCGTGAAGGCCACCAGTGGCGTCCAGGATTGGGCAGGCGCCCCGATTTCAAATGAAAGTCCTTGGCATGTACGTGAAATGCGTACGGCATGGTGCGCCCCACTGCCACGCCAGGATCTTCGTCCGCACACACAAAATTGCCCATGTCCACCAGCAAACCGAAATTCTTATGGTGAACCTCCGTCACCAACTGCTCCACGCGCACGCTGTCCTGACAGAAAAAGCCATGGTTTTCCACCATTGTCTGCACGCCCTTTGCTTCCGCGTATTCGGTGACTGTACGGCACCCCTCGACCAGAATCGGCAAAGCATCTTCAAATGTGCGGCCCCGCGCATCTCCAGGACGGAAACCGCCGGTGGCATCGTGACGCATCTTGGTTGCACCGAGAATTGCGGCAATATCCACACATTCCTTCACCCGTTCGATTTCCTTTTCCAGATTTTTCTCCGAACCATTGAGGAAATCCGCACCCACTGCATAGTTCACAATCGGTAATCCGATACGCTCGCTCTCTTCGCGCAATTCCTGCGCAAACTCAGGCAATGTCTTTCCTTCAGGCACATGGATGCCGGAAAATTCAAACACATCGAATCCCATCTCCTTCGCTTTCGAAAGAACTTCCATTTGCTTCATCTGTCCCGATGAAACCAAGCGTTGAAAACTATAGCTGCTGACTCCGATTTTCATAATAAAAGGATAATTTACCCGCCTTTCTCTCTTTATCCCAAACAAAATGCAATCCTCTAAGAGAGGCTTTCATGATTTTTCGTACACATGTGTATGTTTTCAAATACACTCATGCTCGGAATCACTTTCGACGATAAATCATGCAGCGCCTTCGCCCACGGCAACGGTTATTATACTTTTCCCAACGCCGCAATCAAAACCACAACACGTTCGGGATGCGGCGTAAAGCCAGCTCCAGCGCTGGCGGGAAGAACCGCCCCTACCCGCTTATCCACAGCTACTCCGCGACATCTTCCTCGTTCACCCCGTAATACTTCTGACCGATGACAATCTTGGGACGTCCTTTACCCACTCTCCAACGGTTGGTGTCGCGCAATGAATAAACACAACCACAATACTCCTGCATATAAAATTGCTCCTGACGCGAAATTTCCAGCATGCGCTGCGAGCCACCTTTTTTTCGCCAGTTGAACGTCCAGTATATCATCCCCGGATATTTGGCGGCTGCCTTCTCCCCAC
>CAZYDZ010000015.1:0-531 GCA_964646535.1 uncultured Opitutaceae bacterium | reverse complement strand
CTCCCCACAACCATTAATCTGCTCCATGTTTTTCCAGCGGGAAATCCCAAGGCAACTGGTAATCACAGGGAAACCATGCTCATGGGCATACAACGCCGTGCGTTCAAAACGCATATCAAAGCACATGGTACAACGAATACCGCGCTCTGGCTCATTTTCCATTCCCTTGGCGCGCACAAACCAGTTATCTGCATCGTAATCCGCATCCACAAAGGGAATACCGTGCTTCTCCGCAAACCGAATGTTCTCCTCTTTGCGCAAATCGTACTCCTTGCGCGGGTGAATGTTCGGATTGTAAAAGAAGATAGTCAGGTCAATCCCCGATACCCGCATGGCCTCAATCACTTCCCCCGAACACGGCGCACAACAAGAATGCAACAAAACCTTTCGATTCCCCTCAGGCGGATTCAGAACAGGTCGATCTGCCGCAGTCATCTGTTCCATCAGGACGTTATGTATCGCGCAATCACCAGACTGATAATGGCCATTATATTGATCAGGATATTCATGGACGGACCAGACGTATCCTTC
>CAZYDZ010000014.1:0-18454 GCA_964646535.1 uncultured Opitutaceae bacterium | reverse complement strand
CTCTATTGTGACCCGTATCCAGGTCATTGGCCCCAATCCCAAGCAGATACGACGTTCAGATGCCCCTCCTGACAGTCCCCTTTGGTCAGACCTATGGAAAGGGCCTCCTTTTGTCGTTTACGGTCATATTCCAAATCAGGAGGTCATTCGCCGCCCCTGGTCGCTCGGCATCGACACTGCCTGTGCCGGCGGCGGCAAACTGACTGCGTATATTCTGCCAGACAAAAAGATTGTGCAAGTCCCCGCGCGTAGAGTGTACTATCCGAGTAATGCGATTAAACGATGAGTGATACTGAGGATACATCCATATTCAGCAACATCGCCCTGGTAGTGGTGGATGTACAACCCGCTTTTCTGAAAGTGATTCCACAGGCGGATATCCTTTTGCGCAGGCTCCGCTTTGCCATATCCGCTGCCAATCTGCTGGGATTGCCCGTTTTGTTCACCGAACAGGTGCCTGATAAATTGGGACAGACCGACGACAGCCTTTTATTGCTGGCCCCCAAGGCCGCACGCTTGGCTAAAACCAGTTTTTCAGCAACAGAGGCTGATGGTTTTGAGCGCTGGGGCTCTGGCTACTCCATTGAACACTATCTGCTCGCGGGTATTGAAACGCCCATCTGCGTCTATCAGACTGCGATTTCCCTCATCCGCGATGATCAGGAAGTTACACTATTGTCAGACTGCCTTGGCGCACGCAGGCAGCCCGATGCACAGGAGGCCTTGCAAGCGCTCATCCGCAACGGGGCGCACTGCCTGCCTGCTGAAACTATTTTCTACTCCCTATTGGGAAATGCAAATCACCCTGCATTCCGTGAATACACCCGCCTTGTGATTGAACATGCTTGAACCTGACAACAATTCTCCGTACGAACGGGTGGAACAACTGAAAGCGACTCCTCCAGGGAGGGAACGTTCTTTTCGTGGAATTTTTCTACTCAAACGGGCCACCCCGCGCACGGGTAAGAATGACTCCAAATTTCTGGTGGTGGAACTGGGAGACAAAACAGGGTCGTTCCAGTTTGTCTGCTTTGACAACAGCCCCCAACACTCATTTTTCACTGCCAACGGCAATGTCGAGGGAACCGTGGTGGAAGTGCGCGGCATCACAGGGTTTTACCAGGACCGTTTTTCTCCAAAAATCACATCCATTGACACTGCCGCGGATGAAGACATTGAGGAATCAGGTTGCCTGGAGGGCCTGATTGAAACCTGCCCCGAGAAACCCGATGATCTGTGGAAGGAGTTGATTGAGTTTACTCAGGAAATTCAAATCCAGGAACTGCGTCAGACGGTAAATAATGTGTGGGATGAATTAGGCGACTGGTTCCGTATTGCACCTGCCGCATTGAGTATGCACCACGCCTACCGTCACGGTCTGCTGGAACACACGGTACACATGGCGCGTGCGGGCAAGGTATTACTACCATTATATCCTGAGGTTCATGCAGACCTCGCCATGGCAGGAATTCTCACTCACGATGTCGGCAAGGTTCTCGAGTACGAGGGCGATGCCACAACCAGAAAACGCAAAAAGGGCGTTTTGCAGGGGCATGTCGTGCTCGGCTACAGGATCGTGCGCAAGGCCGCCATTCGCGCCAAGCTGTCCTCTGCCTTGATTGAGCGCCTGGAGCACATCATCCTGAGCCATCAGGGAGAACTGGAATGGGGCGCCGCAGTCATGGCCGCCACCCCCGAAGCCGTCTTTGTAAGTATGGTCGACAATCTGGACGCGCGCATGGGCATGGTGCAGTATCTGTTGCGTCAAAATGCTGGTACACAGGAATTTTCCGAATATCATATGGGTCTGAAATCCCCCCTGCTACTCACTCCTCCCGACGGGTCTGAGGGTGTCGAGTCCTGAACTTATGGGCTCGACAAAAGGGGGTAAGCATCATTGAAAGGAACCTGTGTTTGCGCGAATCGCCATACTTGCTCCAGGTTTGCTGGGAGCCTCCATCGCCCGAGCTTTGCGTGGACGGGGTTCGCCATCGCGCCTGCATCTGTGGGCCAGACGCGACAGCGTACGGGAAGAACTCTCGCGGATGGAATGGTGTGACCATGTCGCAGAGACCCCTGAAGAATGCGTCAAGGAAGCCGATCTGGTGATTCTGTGTACCCCTGTGGACATACTCTCTCCGCTGCTTCAACAGATCGCCCCCCATTGCAAGGCTGGCAGCCTCGTTACCGATGTGGGAAGTGTGAAACAGAGCGTCTGCCAGACGGGTGCCAGGCTCTCAGCCGCATGGGCCTGGTCTTTCATCGGCAGCCACCCGATGGCCGGATCTGAGAGAACGGGTCACACGCATTCCTGCCCCAATCTGTTTGAAGGGCGAATCTGCATTGTCACACCGCAACACGATACCTCGTCCCAACAGCTCCAGCGGCTCCTTGATTTCTGGCAGAGTCTGGGTATGACCACGGTGGCGCTGTCACCTGAAGAACACGACAGACAGGTCGCCTACGCCAGCCATCTTCCTCATCTGACAGCCTCCGCGCTCGCGTATTATCTGTCACGACACGCTTCTGATTCCGTTCATTACTCTGGTCAGGGTCTGCG
This sequence comes from uncultured Opitutaceae bacterium, assembly GCA_964646535.1. Classification (GTDB taxonomy): domain Bacteria; phylum Verrucomicrobiota; class Verrucomicrobiia; order Opitutales; family UBA2995; genus CAZYDZ01. Next base: position 15,894 of record CAZYDZ010000014.1, on the reverse strand, counting down.
TGACACCACCCGTATCGCGGCTGGCGATCCCAACCTGTGGAACGCCATTTTCCAAGACAATCGACAGGCCGTACTGCACTCGCTGGACGGCCTGATTCGGGAACTTTCCGAGTGGCGCGGGAAAATACAACAGGAAGACTGGGCCGCCCTTAAAGAACGGCTGTCAGAAGGTAAACAATTCCGTGATTCCCTTTCCTGATTTCCATGGGTACTTCGACATCGCCAATCACTTATCCGCCATTTCTGGACATTTTTCCCTTTTCAGGAGTCATCGACGCCGATGTCGTACTGCCTGGATCCAAAAGCATCAGTAATCGGGCGCTGATTCTGGCCGCACTGGGCGACGGCCCTGTTACACTGAGTAACATGCTGTTCAGCCGCGACACAGAGATCATGATGGGCGCATTGCGGCAACTCGGCTTTACCCTGCATGCCGATCCCCAACAATTGACTGTTCAGATCACTGGACAAGGCGGTAAAATCCCTCAAAAGGAAGCGCGCCTTCACGTTGGCAATGCGGGTACTGCTGCGCGTTTTCTCACCGCATTCCTGGCCTTACAGGAAGAAGGCATTTATCACATGGATGGCGATGAGGCCATGTACAGGCGTCCCATGTCAGGGTTGCTGCGCGCCTTGGAGTCACAAGGTTGCCTGATAGAATACCACGGCAAACCAGACCACTTCCCCTTCACTCTGAAAAGCAACGGACTGCGGGGTGGCACGCTGCGTCTGGATGCCTCTGAGTCCAGCCAGATTCTCAGCGCACTGCTGATGGTCAGTCCTTTTTCCCACGCTCCCCTTACGCTTGAACTGACTGGCCCCACCGTATCCTGGCCATTTGTTGAAATTACTCTCAAAATGATTGAAGAGTTTGGACTGGCTGCCACGCAAGTGGCGCCCGATCACTCGCGCTTTACGGTCTCTTCTTCCAACGGCGGACAAAACCTGCGTGAATACGCCATTGAACCCGACATCACGGCTGCAAGCTATTTTATGGTGTTGCCGTTGGTTCACGGGGGACAACTCCGTTTCCCGCAACTGACTCAGTCCCAGGTCAAACAGGGTGATATTGCCTTCGCCTCAGTACTGCAACAACTGGGCGTTCACACGGAGTGGGATGGCACGCGCGGTCTAACCCTTACCGTTGTGCCAAATCGGGCGTGGAAAGCCAACCGTTCCGTGTCTGCCGATACACGCGACTACGACTTTAACGCATTCTCGGACACGTTTTTGACATTGGCTGCCCTGGCTCCCCTGTTTCCCGAGTCCATGACCATCCGCGGTATTGCGCACACGCGCAAACAGGAAACAGACCGAGTATCGGCAATGGCCACCGAACTCGGCAAGATCGGTATTTCGGTGGAAGAACAGGAAGATCAACTAACGATTGTTGCAGCTCAGAATTACCGCCCCCGCCAGCCGCTCTCCTTAATTCATACTTATGAGGACCATCGCGTTGCCATGAGTTTTGGCATACTGAGCACCTGGGATGCGCATGGTAACGGTCAGCCCTGGCTGAGAATCGAAGATCCAGGCTGCTGCCGCAAAACCTTCCCTTATTTCTTCCGCGTTCTGGAACAGACTTTGGGACGCGCCTGATTGATCCATTGCATGACTTCTTCCCTGCCATTTCTTGTCATTACCATTGATGGTGGCGCCGCATCTGGAAAATCCTCCACTGCCCGCACCCTGTGCCAGCGTTTTCACTGGCTACATGTGGATACTGGCTCGCACTACCGCACGCTAACCCGCATCCTGCTCGATCATCAATCCTGCTGGGACAATCCTCAAAAAGTACAAGATACACTCGCTTCTCTTTCACTGCAAACCTCCCTCAATGGACAGAGCGTCAGCCTGCAAGTCGCCGGTCATCCTTATACGGACAACGATCTGCGCACAGAGGACGTGAACCAATCCGTCAGCTATTACGCAGCATTGCCCGTCGTGCGCAATGCCCTCAAGGAATATCAACGCTCCATGGTCCTTTACGCTCGTCAACAGGGATTCGACGGCATTGTCATGGAAGGACGCGACATTGGTTCGGTCATTCTCCCCGATGCAGACTTTCGCTTCTATCTGGACGCAGATCCCGCAGTGCGTGAAGCGCGCAGACAGCGGGAAGGACAAGCAGACTCCATCGTACAACGCGACCTGTTGGACAGCCAGCGCGCAGTCGCTCCCCTGGAAATGCCCGCAGGTGCCATCTTTGTCGACACAGGCCCGCTGAGCCCGGAAGAAGTCGTCGACCTGCTGATTCGCCACATCACTTCATCCACAAACACATGAAACGCGCACCTGTACTGTTTCGCATGGGTCAATGGGGCTTTCGCAACGCCTTTGATCTGCTATACCGAATGGAAGCGGTGGGGGTGGAATATGTGCCGTTGGATGGTCCACTGCTGGTTGCCAGCAATCACCTGAGTTTTTTCGATCCTCCAGCCATTGGCAGCATATTTCCCCGCCCGACTTGGTTCTTTGCCCGCAAGACTCTGTTCAGCAATGCGTTTTCCCGCTACGTACTCACCAATGTGTTGAGCATCCCTGTGGACCGCGACGGAGACTCCGATGTGGGCGCCATGCGCCGCGTACTGCAACTCATGAAAGAGAATCAATCGCTGGTCATGTTTCCTGAGGGCACACGCAGCCCCAACGGTTACCCACAGGAGATTCGCACTGGTATCGGCTGGCTCGCCTGTAAAAGCCAGGCGCCCATCCTTCCGACCCGTGTAGAGGGGACCTACGATATTTGGAATCGCAATATGACAGGTCCTCAACTCGGCCCCACCCTGCGCGTCGTCTTCGGCAAACCAATCCGCCCCGAAGAATACGACCCGGGCAGCAGCCACGGCAAAGCCCGCTTTGAAATCGCCGCAAAACGCATATCCAGCTACCTAACCGCCCACTGGAATGCCCTATCGGAAGAACTTCCAGACTGACCGGTGGTGATCGCTGGTTTTCCTTGTGGAGCCCAAGCCACAAGTTCGGGTCGCGGCATAAAGCCGCTCCTACAGCGAATGCGAGAGGGGCAAGCCTCACGCGAAGCCAAAAAGAAAAAATCAGCAGCATCCACACTTATGCTCCCCCACGAATCCTATAGGGAAATTTTGCATCTGCGGTTCCTCTTTGTAATTAAAAAAACCACACACCCCAGTGATCTTTGTATCCTGGTGAGAGAATATTTTTCTCACGTTCCGCGCCAACAAGTCGGGATGCGGATGGCTTTCCTACAATCGTCACCCAATTGTAACCTATTTATCCCGTTGCGGGCTGATTTTTAGTTTGCGGCAAAGGATTCATCACATCTAGGCTCGGCCTTACGGAGAGTAACACAAGGAGTGTCGGCAACGTTGCGCAACGGTTGGCATGAACGTGGTTCTTCGGAATAAACAGATTCCGTTCTCACTCCCATTACAACAATCATGCCCAGAAAGTTTGTTTTCTCTATTTTGCTGTTTCTCATTTTGGCAGCAGCAAGTGTTTGGTTTTATTCGAAAAAGGACCACAGCGATATGCGCCCTGTGGCCTCCGCCACGTCTGTTGCCAAGGTCAACAGGCTGCCCGCCGAGGTTTACAAAGTCACTCCGCGACCGTTGCAGAACACCATTCTGACTACGGGAACGCTATCCGCGTCTGAGTTTGTATCGGTACGCAGTGAAATCAGCGGACGCATCATTTCCTACCACTTTACGGAGGGTCAGGATATTTCCAAAGAGGATTTACTCTATCGTCTCGACGACTCCGAATTGCAGGCGCAAAAGCAGCGAACCCAGTATCGGCGCGAGCTCGCGGAGGCACGCGTGCGCCGTATCGGCAAATTGCTGGAACAAGGGGGCAGCAGCCAGGAGGATTTCGACAATGCCAAAACAGAAGTGAGTATTCTCGATGCCGAGTTGAAACTACTGGATGCACAACTGGCGAAAACTTCAATCAAAGCACCGTTTGATGGGCGGGTAGGCCTGCGCTATGTGAGCCCGGGAAGTATCGTCAGTCCATCCACCGAGTTGACCACACTGCAAAAGCTGAACCCAATCCGAGTGGAATTCTCGGTTCCTGAACGGGTCGCCGACTCACTGCGCAACGGCATGAAGGTCCACTTCAAACTGATAGGGGAATCGAATTCGCATGAGGGAACCATTTATGCCATCAATCCGCATATTGATTTATCCACCCGTAATCTGCAGGTGTGCGCAGAGGCTTTCAATAATGAGAAACGACTGGTGCCTGGCTCATTTGCCAACATTGAAATCACGCTGGACGAGATTCCTAATGCCCTGCTCATCCCTGCAATCGCACTGGTCCCGGGACTCAATGAACAACGCGTGTACGTGGTGGAAGAAGGTGTAATCACATCGCGGGTTGTACAAACGGGACAGCGTCTCGCCGCAGAAGTCCAGATTCTTAACGGTCTGCAACCCGGTGATCTGGTGCTGACCACCAGCCTGTTGCAGGCAAAATCGGGCATGTTGGTTGAAATATTGAACGCCAATCCCAGCCCACAACAACCATGACGCTCTATTCCCTCAGTATCCAGCGTCCCGTACTGGCCACGGTACTCTCCCTCACCATTGTCATCTTCGGAGTACTCGGACTCAGCCGTCTGGGAGTGCGCGAGTTTCCCTCCGTTGAACGCCCCATCATCACGGTACAGACTAATTACCCTGGCTCCAATGCAGACATTATCGAAAGCCAGGTGACCCAGCCGATTGAAGAGGCAGTCAACGCCGTAGCTGGAATTCGCAATATCACCTCAACCAGCCGCGAAGGACGCAGCACTGTAGTCATTGAGTTTGAGTTGGAGGTGGATATGGAAACGGCAGCCAGCGACGTGCGCGACCGTGTTTCACAGGCTCTGCGCAGGCTCCCACCTGACATTGATCCACCACAGGTCGTCAAGGATGATGCCGACTCCGACCCGATCGTACTCCTCAATATAGGCAGCAATCAGCGCGACATTCTTAGTCTTTCACGACTGGCCGACGACTTTTTCAAACAGCGCCTGGAAACGATTCCAGGTGTCAGCCGTGTCGACATCTGGGGCGAAAAACGATATGCCATGCGCCTGCGCATGGATCCTCAGAAGCTGGCTGCCTACGCCTTAACTCCTTTGGATATTCGGGATGCGCTGAACCGGGAAAATGTGGAACTGCCCTCTGGACGTATCGACGGCAGGCAGGTCGAAATGACCGTGCGCACCATTGGCCGCCTGTCCACTCCTGAGCAGTTTAATCAGGTGATTATCAAACGCGATGACAGCGGTACCGTCTACTTTCGGGACATTGGCGTCGCCGAATACGCACCCCTGCAGGAACGCACATTAATGCGTCGCGACGGCGTACCCATGGTGGGTGTGGTTCTGCGCTCACAACCAGGCTCCAATACCATCGAAATCGCGGACGAATTCTATCGCCGCCTGGAACAGATACGCAAGGATGTCCCTGAGGATCTGATTCTGCGCATTGGTTTCGACAGCACCACTTTTGTACGCCAGTCCATTGCCGAAGTCATTGAGACCGTACTGATCGCAATCATACTGGTGGTACTGGTCATCTATTTTTTCCTGCGCGAATGGAAAACGACTTTTTTACCCATGATCGTCATTCCGATCACCCTGATTGGAAGTTTCTTCATCATGGATATGGCGGGGTTCTCGATCAATGTGCTGACGCTGCTGGGGCTTGTGCTGGCAGTGGGACTGGTGGTCGATGATGCGATCATTGTGGTGGAGAACATTTTTTCTAAAATTGAGACAGGCATGGGTCCCAGAGAAGCCGCCATCCAGGGAACCAGAGAGATATTCTTCGCAGTTATTGCCACCACCATCACCCTGATCTCCGTATTCCTGCCGATACTGTTCATGGGAGGAATCACGGGAAAACTGTTTCAGGAATTTGGCGTGGTGCTCGCTGGCGCAGTAGCCCTCTCCTGCTTTGTCGCACTCTCACTGACTCCCATGCTCTCCTCTAAAATACTGGGAAAAGCAGGAGCCCACCAAGGATTCATTTACACCCGGACAGAACCTTTCTTTCAATGGATCAACCGCCTGTACGCACAGTCCCTGGAATTCTTTTTCCGAGCGCGCTGGCTGACACTTCCTCTCCTGGTATTAACCGCGGGACTGATTTACTGGGGCTACCAGAGTCTTCCACGTGAACTCGCCCCCATGGAAGACCGAAGCGCGTTGCGCGTAATGGCCGCAGCGCCCGAAGGCGCCTCCTATGCGTATATGTCGGACGTCATGGAGCATCTGGATCAAATCGTTGCCGACAGTGTTGCCGAATCCGAACGCATTGCCATCATCACCCTGACCTCTCCAGGCCACGGAGCCAGCGGCTCCGTGAATTCAGGCTTCGTCCGTCTCATGCTGGTGCCCGCGGATCAGAGGGAACGCAGTCAGGCACAAATCGCCAGCCAGTTACAGCAGGACATGAAATCGCTTACAGGGGCCACCCTGCGCACTCGTCAGGATCCCACAATCGGTGATCGACGCGGCGGACTCCCCGTTCAATTCGTTGTTCAGGCGCCCACCCTGAAACATCTGGAAGCCATACTACCTGAGTTCCTGCAACGCGCCAGTAATTCTCCTATTCTCAGCGCTGTGGACTCCGATTTGAAGTTCAACAAGCCTGAAATCATTGTCGTCCCCAATCGGGAACGTTTACAGGAATTGGGACTATCCGTGCGCACGGTCAGCGAAACACTGCAAGCCGCACTGAGTGAACAGCGGTTTGGCTATTTCATCATGGACGGCAAGCAGTACGAAGTCATCGGTGAGCTGCAATCCATTTCGCGACGGACACCAAACGACTTGAAACAGATTTTCATACGCACGCCATCCAATGAGCTTGTTCAACTAGATAATGTGATTGATCTTTTTGAAAGCAGTTCCCCTCCCATTCTCTACCGTTTCGACCGCTATGCCTCTGCCACCGTCTCTGCCAATGTCAACGACGGTTACACAATCGGCAATGGAATTGAAGTCATGCAGCAGATTGCAGACGATCTGCTGGATGAAAACTACACAACAGCCCTGTCGGGGGCCTCGCGGGATTTTACAGAAAGCAGTGACAGCCTATTGTTTGTATTTTTCTTCGCCCTGCTGCTGGTTTATCTGGTGCTCTCTGCCCAATTCGAGAGTTTCCGCGATCCGTTGATTATCATGTTCACAGTCCCGCTGGCGCTGGTGGGAGCATTGCTGCTTCTCTTGTTATGGGGAGAATCCCTGAATATCTTCAGTCAGATCGGTATCATCATGCTGATTGGCCTGGTCACCAAAAACGGAATTCTGCTCGTGGAATTCGCCAACCAGCGTAAAGACCAGGGAATGGACATACTCTCCGCAATCAAGAGCGCGGCAGCCTCCCGTTTTCGTCCGATCATGATGACCAGTATTTCCACCATTCTTGGTGTCACACCAATCGCTCTCAGTCTTGGCGCTGGATCAGAAAGCCGTGTCTCAATGGGAGTAGCGGTCATCGGCGGAATGATGGTGGGTAGTTTTCTCACCCTGTACGTCATTCCCGTTCTCTATGTGTTTATCTCGAATCCCAACGCGCGCCGAGTAAAAGATATTCAAGGCTGATGAACCCATCCAAGCCCAGGATTCTAGTCGCCATGTCCGGTGGCGTGGACAGTAGTGTGGCTGCTTACCTGTTGAAACAACAGGGGTATCTCATTGAAGGCGCCTACATGAAAAACTGGATCAATGAAGACAATATTCTCGGTGACTGTCCATGGGAACAGGATATTGTCGATGCGCGCGCTGCCGCTGAGAGCATTGGTATTCCTTTTCAGATCGTCAATCTGATGGAAGATTATCGCCAGCGGATTGTTGCCTATCTGTTGGATGGCTATCGGCGAGGCATCACTCCCAATCCTGATGTCCTCTGCAATCGTGAAATCAAATTCGGCGTATTCCTCGACTACGCACTCCAACAGGGGTTTGACGGAGTGGCCACAGGCCACTATGCACGCCGCATCGACGGAAGAAACGGTTCGGAGCTATGGGAAGGCAAGGACCCCAACAAAGATCAGAGCTATTTTCTCGCCCTGCTGAATCAGCAGCAATTGGAACGCGCATGGTTTCCGATAGGAGATCTCTGGAAACCTGAGGTGCGCGATATTGCGCGCGCCATTCGCCTGCCCAACGCAAAGAAAAAAGATAGCCAAGGCATCTGCTTCGTCGGCAACATCCGTATGTCTGATTTTCTGCGCAACTATATTCCAGACTCTCCGGGAGATATCTACAATCTGGAAGGGAAACCTCTCGGCACACACCGCGGCTTGCATTTCTACACGATCGGACAGCGCAAAGGAATAGGCATCCCGTCCAATACAGACCACAAAGCCTATGTTGTCGTGGGTAAAGACATAGGGCAAAACCGTTTACTGGTTGCCTTTGACGGCCCTGGCACACCTGGTCTATGGCATCAACAACTACATGTACACCAGATTTCCTATCTGGTTCAGCCCTTTGACAAGCCTGTCGAACTGTTAAGCCGTCCCCGCTATCGAGATCCTCTGGTGGAGACCCTGCTCACTCCGCTCTCCCAGCACAGTGCAAAGATTGAGTTTGCCACACCACAACGCGCCCTTGCCCCAGGGCAAATCCTCGCCCTCTACCAGGGTCACAGACTGATTGGTGGCGGTGTCTTCTATTAATCCTTAATGGTCTCACGCGCCTTCTGTTGCAAGCGGCGCTGTTCCTCCATATACTTCTTTCCCTCTTCACTCTCCAAAAACTCCTGAACTTTTTTGCGCTCTTCCCTGGCCACCCTGCGCAACGCCTTCATATCCTCCTCATCAGGCTCCCCCCCCAATACCGTGCCACTATGGTCATTCGATGGATTGAAATCCTTAATGGTTTCCTTGGCCAGCTTCTGCAGTCGCCTTTGCTTCTCTATATCGGCTTTCCCTTCCTCGCTGTTATAGTAATCAGCAATGCGTCTTCGTTCCTCATCCATATAAGGGCGTATCTGATCATCTACACCATCCCACACCTGATCATAGTGGTGTTTCCAGATCAGTCCCATTAATGGGATTGCCACAGCCAGCGCAAAAAAAACCCGTAATACACTAAACCCTCCCGTTTTTCGGCTTTTGTACATGGAATGGTAATACCGATCAGCAGGATTAGTCATATTATCAATGTAGTGCTTTCCAAACGAATCTCAACGAGAAAGATGTAATTGCCGGAGCGGCGCCGCACCGATCAATGGCGAAAGTGGCGAACCCCTGTAAAGACCATCGCCATATTGCGCGCATTGGCCTCTGCAATCACCTCATCATCGCGCACAGACCCGCCTGGCTGAATTGCAGCGGTCGCACCAGCCTCCGCAGCCGCCTTCAGTCCATCTGCAAAAGGGAAAAATGCGTCTGACGCCACAATGGACCCAGCCAATGGGAGTTGTGCTTCGCTCGCCTTCCATACCGCAATCCGCGAACTGTCCACGCGCGACATCTGCCCTGCACCAATACCCAGCGTGCGATCGGCGCCAGCGTAGACAATCGCATTCGATTTGACATGTTTGACAATTTTCCAGCCGAACTGTAGCGCCTCCCACTCGGCCGCAGTCGGCTCGCGCTTTGTCACCACCTTCATATCCAGCGGGCTGACTTTTTTCTGGTCGCGGTCCTGTACCAGATAGCCGCCCACTGCACTGCGAATCTCCTGCAAACTTTCAGCTCCTGGGCCCGCATAGGCTCGAATCAGTCGCAAATTCTTCTTTTTACCCAGTATGGCCAGCGCCCCCGAGCTGAACCCTGGAGCGATAATCACTTCGCAGAAAATCTCGGAAATCGCGCGTGCCAAGTCCTCGGGCAGCTCCTGATTGACAACGATAATTCCGCCAAATGGGGCCTGCCTATCTGTGGCAAATGCCTTTTCCCATGCACCGAGCAAATTTGTATCAGACCCCACCCCACACGGGTTTGTATGTTTAAGGATGGCGACCGTGGGCTTTTCAAACTCTCCAATCAACCAAGTCGCCGCTGAGATATCCAAAATATTGTTATAGCTCAACTCCTTCCCCTGCAACTGCTCCATCATCTCGGACAATCTACCGTAGTATGCCGCCTTCTGATGCGGATTTTCCCCGTAACGCAATGACATACGCGGCCCCGCATCAACACTCCAGCGGGCAGGATAGCCCGACAGGGCCTCAATATCAGGAGTCTCCTCCATTGCCTGCTGTTCCAAATACTTTGATATTGCCGTATCGTACGATGCCGTGCGGGCAAACACCTTGCGCGCCAATGCCGCACGGGTAGCGGAACTGGTTCCACCTGCCTGCAACTCTTTCAACACAGGGGGATAATCAGTCGGGTCACACACCACGGTTACCGCCTGGCTGTTTTTGGCAGCGCTGCGCAACATGGAGGGCCCACCAATATCAATGTTCTCAATCGCCTCTGCCAGGGTCACTCCCGCCCTGGCCACCGTCGCTTCAAATGGATAGAGATTGACCACGACCAGATCAATCAGATCAATACCTGCTGACTTTGCCTGCTCCAGGTGTTCCCGCACGTCGCGACGGCACAACAAGCCTCCGTGAATCTTTGGGTGCAGCGTCTTCACCCGCCCCTCCATCATCTCTGGAAAACCCGTGTGATCGCTCACCTCTGTAACAGGTAACCCCGCATCACGCAATAACTTAGCTGTTCCTCCGGTGGACAGCAGGCGATAGCCGCAATCATTTACCAACCCTTTGGCAAAATCAAGCAAACCCGTTTTATCAGAAACAGAGAGAAGTGCTAGCTTGGACATGGTCAAAGGAACCAGCTAAAAACCTTCCAGACGATCTGGCAATACCATACTGCGATTGGCGCAGGCGCCGTTATGAGAAACGTGAAACCTGATACGAATCGGCAATCTCGTTCAGACTTTCCTGTACGCGGAAAGCTTCTTCGGACACGCCGTTCAAGTCCTTCAATATCTGCTCATTGGCCGACAACCGAATACGAATATCGTCCACCGCCTGCTGCAAACGTTGCTCCACATCGGCCAAGCGTTGTTTCAAATGCTGCTGGAACGTACTGGTATAGACTTCCAGCAAGCCGCGGATATACATTTGCAACTCTTCGCCAAGCAATCGATTCAGGAAATCCCCAATCTGCTGTTGCAACTGCTCCTTGCCAGCGTCGCCGAGGCGTATGCGCTTCTTTTTCTGCGATACGGCCCTGCTGGGAGCATCCGCACTGCCAAAAAAAGCTTTGCGCACCGCAGTCGGGCTGCGGAAAAGCAACCAGTCCAACCACCCTTTGCGCACAGGAATATTTTCCACATGGAATTCAAAGCGGTGGTTCAACAACCTCTCTTCGTATGCTTTAGCTGCCTGCAGACTGACCTCGCGAATCTCCTTCAGCGACAGGGACACCTCGTGTAAAAAAGCGGTTTGTGAGCCAGTCAGGTTCAAGCCGCCAGTCTGTCCAGGAAACCACTCCTGCAAGGATCGATGAATATTTTCCGCAAACACCTGCATGGTATCCCCGACACAGGATTGAATCCGCTCCTCAGCCAGCTCCAACAAAGACTCATCGGTCACCCACCAGGCATGCAAACGGTTGACAGCCTCTTCCCGTAACAACCCCGCGCACTGCGTCCCTTTGGTTTTTATCGCTTCCGCAAAAGAAGCGCTGGCAAACTCAAATCCATAAGCAGACCTGCCTTCAGTAAACAGTTTCAGGTCGCGCAAACTACTCTCACTTTGTGCCAGCTTCAAATGCAGGTTCTGCTGTAACAATTCAAACGGCTTGCGCTGTTCGGGATGGCACCATCTTTTTACCTCTTCGGTCAGATTTCTTCCCTGACGCCAACTGTCGCTCATAAACTCCTGCAAATACTCGCTGCTGTTCAGATAATCGGTGAGATCCTGATAGAAAACCTGAAAGCGATTCAATGCCTGCCGCCCCACCTCAGGAACTGCATCTTCACCCCTCTTCATGCGATACAACGCAGCGTGCAGCAAGTCTGCGGGATAGATCTTCAAGCGTCCCTCTTCAGCAGCCTTGCGCAGTGGGGCACTCATCGACAATGACTCAAACGCATCAATAATCTGCTGCGGATCACGGCTCTCCAGACTCGGATGCAACTGTCCATCAGGCCCAATGTCCTGCTTGCTGCTGTCGAGATTCACCACCAGAAAAATACGGCTGAACAACTCCAGTAATTCGTTAAACTCCTCAAATACCTGCTCCAAAAACAAATTGTCTGTTTTGACCACAAAAATAGCGCTGGCCGCGCTGTCGCGAAACTCCCGTGTCATCATCTCGTAACCGAATTTCATTCGGCTATAGAGTCCTGGAGTATCCACCAACACAGTCTGTGACTCTCGCAGTGCGGGTGACGGCAACCCGATATCCACACGACGAATCGCCTCCGGATAGTGCGTCGCAGGATCAAACTCTTCATCCCGTGCTTCTGCTTCGCGAATCCTCTCGGCCAAGGTCGCATGCGCGCTGTGCAAGACACTCTGCATGCGGCGACTGTCCGCACACTCCTGTTTGCTGCCGTCATAAGAGGTGATGGAAATCTGCTGGGTTTCCGAATCCCTGACATACACCATACAAGGATAGGCAGGCAGTGAGGTGATCTCACTTACATAGGTGCCGCTGATTGCGTTCATCAGAGTGGATTTACCACTCTTCAGCGGTCCGAATATGCTGACATAGGCCTGCTGACCAATCGCCTTTTCCTCTAGAACCTGCAGCCGATGACGGGCTTCACCCAAAACCTGCAACACGGGAGCAAGCTCTCCCGCATCCTGCTGTCCCTTGATTCGTTCCAATACATCCCCAAGGCTGCGACGAAAAGAAGCAACCTCTTCACCCAGCTTGCGACAAAACTCTGCAAATTCGGTTTTCATAATACGAGCTAATCCCTTGTTGTCGTACGTTTCGATCTATTCCGAATACCCCTCTTTGGCAACCCACAAACCAAAAGGGCGAATCGTCCGAAGCAGCTACCGCGCAGAGAATGGCAGCAGGCTTACTTGGGTAACTTCTGCAGATGGATCTGCTCCCCTTCGATCCATACATCGTCACGCACAAGCAACTTCCCCAATTCATCGGGCTTCAGGTTGATCCTTCCTTCCAGTGGATTGACCTTGGTAATTTCCACTACCTTGTTCGTATCCAACAACCGAATCGTTAACACTCCCTCTTTTTGCTTACTCTTCTGGATCGCCACAGGGGTCCAGAGCTTCTGAACATCACTGTTTTCCTCGGATTGTTCATCCTCAAGGGCACTGAGGTCAATCCACAGGAAATGGTCTTTTTTACTTCCTACGCTGGTGACAACAAACGGCAGTTTGTCTTCATCACCCTCAGGGCTACGAATAATGACTTGGCGGATTTTCTTACCCTCTTTTTCCTCAACCACACTCACCTCCGCAGAACCCGTCTCAATCCCGCCTTCATCGTTGGACACATCCAGTTTCCAACTCCCTTCATAAACTTTATACTCTGCATCGCTCAACGGTTCGCCCGCAAGTTGATCCGAGGTTACTGCCACACATCCCGAAAAGACCAGGGAGGTAAACAACAGACAAAGGAGAGCCGGAATAAAAGAATTTGTTTTAGACATTTCAATACAGGGTTCGTTGGTCAGATTATCCGTTGTCCATTATCACTGTCAAACGCCAATGGAGAGAAGAATAAATCTTATCACCGCTGTAGCGTCAGCGAAAATACTTGGGCAGGTATTCCTGCATGATTCTTAATTCCCCTTCATTTCTTACCCCTACCTGCTCTCCTGCTTCCCTTGCATACTGCTTCAGGTCTCCGGAGAAATGGAACAGCGGCGTCAATGGCATCGCCACATCCAGGATTCTCCACCCATTTTCCGATTTTTCATAGAGGGACACCCACTGCTTGTCGCGGTTCATTCCCCACAGATAACGGGATTCCCGCGAAAGATCGCTTTCCTCTGACACAGGATACACCTTGCCTGACAATCCGACATACCCCCAATATCCCCACTGGCTGCGCCCCAACAGGTTAACCAATTGATTGTGAAATGAAGCCTGTCTCATGTAGGACGGAACAGACTGTTTTTTGAAAAATACATCCGCCCTGGGACGCAATTGCTCGTAACGAACGGGATCCAACCAGTCCTTGAATACAGGAATGCCCCCGTAAAGAAGCTGTAACCGTTCCCAATCCTTTAGTACGGCAGGCGCAGCCAATAACCCCCACTCTTCCGGACGGTTCATGCCTACCCGAATCAACTCGGCAAAAACCCATGCCTTGAACACAGGATCCAGGGTGCGATCACGGAACAGCTCATCCAACGCATACAGAATCGGTCTGCCAATCTGCCCGCTGCCCGAATCATAGCCGAGTTGCTCCTTAAATTTCTCCAGGAAATCCCCTTCCGGCAAACGTACACCGTTGGTGATTGCGCTGCCATCGCGCCAGCCCCCCGATCCCAGCAGGCGGGTTACCCTGTATTCCCCATCCTGATACCACGGCTCCTGTAGTACGCTGACGGGCGTCACCAGCCTGACACTTTGTATAATCTCTTCGCGATCACCGAACGGGGGATTGGAACGGAGCACAATTTCCCCCAGGGTCAACAACCTGGATGAACCTCCCTGTTTTACTCCTCTCAGATAGGTTTCCAGATCATAGCGATAGAGCTTCAAAGCAATAGAATCCTCAAACAACTCCTTTAATTGCAGGTTTTCCACGGGGCTCAACCGATCCGGATAAAAACGCAGACCAACCAATAGCGACGTCTGATTTTTGACAGGACTGAGGCCGCCCGTACGCAACAGGGATGCTCCAGGATCATTCCACTGATCCACAAAAGGTACAATGGCACGGGCGGCAGCCACCAGACCATTTTCGGTAAAAGATATTTCCGCCAGTTCTGTCACGGCTTCACGATGGGCGGACAAAGTATTCCCCTGTTCCAGTTTACCCTCCGCTGCAAAGAACAAATCGAGTTGCTTGCCCAGGCTATTCACTCGTTGTCCCATCTCCGTCCAGTACGCCTTGTCTGCCACATCCTCACCGGCAAGCCGTTCCACTCTCTGCAACACCCCGTTGGCCGACACCATATCCTGCTGCAATGCAGCCAATTCTTTTTTCATCTGCGGTGAAAGAGAGCCTTTCTGAATCCTGTTCTCCCATTGGTCATCTGCATCCTGGCGCATTTGCTGTAGAGTACTGCGATCGTGATTCAGCCAGTTGTTGCGTTCGCGCTCCCACAACTGCTGTACATCCCTGCGGGCAAAATCCAAGCGCTCCCTCGACAACGGCAATAATCCCGACCAGAGGGCATCCACCTCGCTCATATCAATGAGGATCTGTTCCGTGTGTGACGGCCCCGACACAATCGCATTGCGAATTTGCGCATACAACTGTTCCACGCGGCTCTCATTCAATATTTCCCTGCGAATCCGCTCTTCCGCCTGTTGAGCCAGGGCAGCAATTTCAGGGGACTTAAGAAAATCGTGCCCCTGGTAATTCCAGGTACGCAATAACAATTGGGCCTGTGCGATATCCCGTTCAGCCAAAGCAGAGGACATATTCGCTACGGCCTGCTTTATTTTGTTACTCTGGCTCCAGACGGAACCTCCCATGTATACTCCTGCAATGAGAAGCAACGCAGCACAACCAACCAGCACATAGCGTGCCTGTTTCTGGTATTGCATCTTGCGGCGCAGTCTGCGTTCGACCCGACTGGACAGGCTTTCCAACTCCTGATCGGCCAGTGCACCAGCCTTCAACAAAGAAGCGCGATAGTCAGCAATTCCCTGCAACCTCTGCCTGCATGCGTGAGAGTCCAATCCTTTACGCATATCCTGTTCTACCTCATGCAGATATTTGAACCACTCCTCAGCAATCAAGCCCTGCTCTTCCTCTGCAACCTTTGTTTTCAACACATGTTCGGCA
>CAZYDZ010000013.1:12792-19518 GCA_964646535.1 uncultured Opitutaceae bacterium | reverse complement strand
CACCAGGTTTGAATACAGCAAGCAAACCGTTTTCGTGGTGCCCTAACTGGCGCACCCCTTCCGTCCATGGAAAGCGCTGTATGGATTTTGTCGTATCAGTATTCAAGGTCGATAAATAAAATTGATGGTAATCTCCTGCGAATCTCCAAGCAATGCAACCATTTGCTCGGTCCACTCTGGAAACGGGGAAACCGCCTGAACGGCATCCTGGCAAATCAACACGGCCTGTTTCAACTCCACTTCCTGCAGGATACGCACATTTTTCACAATTCCCTGCCGAGTCAACGTAAACCGCACCCGTACCGTTCCCGATGTAAGACTGGTCGAACGAAAGGTCGCATCCACCAGACTGTACCATTGATAACCAATAGCCTCTATCAAACGGCTCAGATAGTCGCCAAATTCATGAAAACGTGTGGAGGCCGTAACCTGGCCGATACGATGGCTTCCCCTTGCAGAAACGATAACGGGGCCAGGCAATGTGCTCGGGTCCAATCTGGGCCGCAGCTGTGGACGGCGCGGCTGCAGATCTACGGTAACGCCATCCATCTCGCCCTGACCATCGGCAGGCCCCAATACAACGACTTGTTGCGCGGTCTGCGACTGCTCTTCCTCCACAGGCGTCGGCTGCGTTGCGGTAATGCCAGCCGCCTCTCCTGTTGGCGGCAATGACTCTCCCTCCCTATTGGCAAACGGTGACCCGCCACCCCCTGTCTGCGGCAGCACTGGAGACTCCTCAATCAGTTCCCACAACTCCTGTTTTTTGGATACATCACCAGACACCACTTTATTGGCATCTGGGTCCCCTTCTTCCTGATATGGCGCCAACGGATCGATCTCGGGAGCCAGATCGGGTTGTGCCGACTGCTGATTGCGATCCGAGATCAGCGGAGTTTCTTCGGGTAACTGACTGGCAACCACAGGATTGGACTCAAAGTAACGCCATTCAGGAGGAATTTCCTCATCCGTATAGATCACTTCCACCCCTTTATCCGCTGGCTGACTGCTGACCAACCACTGGGCTGGAGTCACCAGCGGTAGCATCAGGTGCAAGCATAACGAAGCCAACCCTGCCCAAAGGTAGGAAAGCCATTTCCTGGAACCTTCGTGTGTGAATATGAAAAAACGCACACCTGTCTGAACTGGTAATGAGGAGCGCACCAACTTGATGACACCTAACTTAACGGATCCACCCCAGACGACGCAAGTGCGGCTCCAACAACTCTACAGGTAGTCCCATGATATTGCTGAAGGAACCCTCCCACTTGTCGATAATCCGCTCACCATATTCCTGAATTCCATACCCGCCCGCCTTGTCCAATGGATTGACCCATTCGCAATAGGAGCGGATCGCCTCTTGATCCAGTTGCTTAAAATATACTCTGGATGCCTCCACCTGGCGTAATTCCCATTCCAGATTGCCATTCACCTCGCGACACAGGGCAACCCCCGTATATACGTCGTGCTGCCGACCAGACAATCTGCCCAGCATGTGCCATGCAGAGGCAAGATTTTCAGGTTTCCCCAGAATGTCTCCGTCGATCACCACAATCGTATCCGCTGCCAGAACCCAGTGACCCGAGTGCCACAGGGCGCCTGCCTCCGCTTTTAACTCGGCATTGCCCTGTACGAGGGCTACAGGACCGCCCACGCTGGACGTCAATTCTGCCACGTCGGGATGCCATTGAACAAAGGCTACTCCCATCTGACGCAGAATCTCCGCACGCCGCGGAGAAGCAGAAGCAAGAATCAGCGGCTCACTCACTCAGAATGAGACGTGGATTACCCTGTACTGCGGCATAATTCAGCCTGTCGAGATTGTACTGGTACACCGCTTCGACCAATTGATCATTTGCCGCCGCCAGAGCAGCCTGTGCATCCGTCACTTCCCGATTGTCCGCCACTCCTTGCTCGAAGCGATTGCGTGCCAACTGCAACTCCTGCTGCGCCAGTTCCACCTGCTTGCGCACCAACGCAATCTGATCAAAACTGGTGTCAATCTGCGTCACGGCCAATTGGTACTCGGTACGAATCTGGTTTTCCTTGTCCTCCAATTCATACTGAGTCTGGCGAACGTAGGCATCCGCCTGCAGGCGGTCTGAACGAATCCGAAATCCTTCAAAGATGGGCATGGTCAGACTCACCCCCGCCGACCATATTTCCTTTTCCTTGCCGTCGAACAGATAACCGCTACTAAGCCCGTACTGCCCATACAGATTGACCGATGGGATTCTCTGCCAATCCGCGGCCTTACGAGTCAAGCGAGCCTGCTGCAACTGCTCCTGCTCCACTTTGTAGTCGTAGCGGTTTTCCAGTATCATGCCTATTGCGCTTAAATTTTCCTTCACCTGTGGGCGCTCATTCGGCTCCTTCCAATTGTTCAGGCGAATTTTCACGCTATGCTTCACGTTCAACAGGCGCTTCAGATTCAACTCACTTTGGCGGATGGCCTGCTGTTGCCTCAGCAAATCGATATGATCGTTGGCCAGTCGCGATTCCGCGCGTGTCACGTCGATCTGCGTCGCAACCCCCACAGCCAACTGGTTCTTCGCCAGATCCAGCAAACTGCTGTCGCGCTCAATGTTGGCATTGATCACATCCAGACGTTTCAGATTGCGCATATGCAGGAAATACAGATTGCCTGCCTCAGTCATGATCTGCTGCAGGATTGCCTCATAAGAGAGCTGCGATATCCGATGCCCCACTTTGGCCACCTGATACTCCGCGATTAGATTCGCATTCAGAATCTGGTAGTTCGCCACCAGTGTGGCATTGAACTGATTGGAGATTGTCGCATGGCCTGTGTTGGAGGCATAGGAACGACCGCGCGACTGACCCGCATTCAGATCCAGTGACGGGTACATAAAAGAACGACGCGCCATGCTCTGCTGGAATGCGCTCTCCACAGCTTCCCGATTGATCAATACAGTGAAGTTCTCCTTTTCCACTATATCAAATATCGTCTGCAAATCCAGAAGCTGCTCTTCCTCAACCGAAGTCTGCCCATACGCCGTATGTAAAATACCTCCTGCAAGCCAGAAAAGCATCAATGCCAGACTTTTCCATACCAAATGAGTACCCTGATTTTTTCTCATAAATAGAGGGAGTGTGCATTCCATACCCGTGATTTTCAAATCAAATACGGAGTTTTATGAAATAAACCAGCTCGGGACCACTATCCACTGGAATCAGCCAACCAGGAAGAGAGCGTTTTCAACACTTGCCTGGGGGGAACATTCATATTGCGGGCAGGCTCGGTGCTCAATACCAGCTTACCGTTGCGGTCCATGATACGCAAACCTGGCAGTGTCAACGATTGCGCATACTGCATCAGGGCTTCCGAATCCAATTCTGCATCATATTTTAGAACGGTGTAGCCAGGACTCAGTTTGGCCACATAACGCTCATGGTCCTCCTCGTTCCTGTCATTGCCCACCAAAATCACCTCAAACCGACGCGGTTCCGCATAACGCCGATAAAATTTTTCCATAATCGGGCTGAACCAGACACAAGGCGGGCACCAGGACGCAGAAAAATACAGTATCAGGTAGTCCTTATCGGCCAAATAGGCGTCGTCCAATGCCTCAAGCCTCTCCTCCTGCGGATTCCACCTCTGCAGAGTCCCCTTGAAGGCTTGCAGGAAATCCTCGCGGCTATACGGGCTGTTCGATATTTCCTCTACGGGAATACCCCTTTCCTGGGGTGATTGCCGCTCAGAAGGAGAACAGCCCACCAGATTCAGCAGGCACACAGTAATTACTGTCAGAACTAAAATTCGTCGATTGTACGGCATAGACTTAGATATAATGAGAAACAGCGTCGTCATTTATTCCTGCCATATCATACGCTTGCCCGACAGAACAAAATCAACAACACTATCTCACATGGCGACCAGCACCGTCGAAGATTATCTAAAACATATTTATTTCGCCCAATCCAGCATCGGCCAGGAACTGGTCCCGATGGGCGAGCTGGCCAGGCGTCTCAGTATCACTCCTGGAACAGCGACTACGATGATCAAAGCATTGACTGACGCAGGGCTGACCGAATACGAGCCGCGCGTCGGCGTCCGCCTCTCCCATCCAGGCCTGAATCTGGCGCTCGCCGTGGTTCGCAAGCACCGTATTGTGGAACAGTTTCTGGTCGATGTCCTCAAAATGGATTGGAGTGAGGTACACGAGGAAGCAGAACACCTGGAACACACCATTTCGGACAAGGTGCTGGAAAAAATGGATGAGTACCTCGGCTTTCCCCGTTTCGATCCGCATGGAGACCCGATTCCTGACGCAGTCGGTAACCTGTCCCATCGCCAACTGTCCAGCCTTGCCGATATTCAGCAGGGAGAAACGGTGCGTATTGCCCGCATCCTCGATCAAAACCCCGAATTTCTGGAATTTGTCGAACGCAAGGGATTGCGCCCTGGCAATACCGTACAGCTCCTCGCCGTTGACGACATGGCTGAAACAGTCTCCCTGGATATCGGGGGAGCTGCCCCTGTCACAATCAGCCAAAACCTGACCAGGCGCATCGAAGTCGAAAACACCTGACCCAAGGAACATCAACAGCACTCAGACCTAGTCGGGAAACCAGGTCGAAGAAACCTCTCACGAAGGCATGAAGAGGGTAATCCTATTACTCAACCCAGACGGGGATGTCCACGGAGCGAAACCCGCGCGCCTGAATGCGCAGGATACCACGTCCTGCAAGCAGGCCTTCGATGGGTACATTGATTGAACTGGCGCCCTCGGGAATCGTGATCCTCGGCAATGCGATACTGGCTGGGATATCGGTGGTAATATCAACTGCCAATCCACCACTGGAAGTCGCAGATGGAATCGTCAGTACCAACATGGCACGTTCGCCTGCCCGAACCCGCAGCGCATTTGGGTACACCTGTATATCGGAAGCGTCCACGCGGAAAGGCCCGACATCGTGAACTCCACCCCGCGCGCTTACGGCCACCTGATAATCCCGCCCTGCGGTCAACGCAGGAACACGAAAGCTGATAGAGGTGGGAGACTGATACTCCGTGTCCGCTTCGACATTCCCGATCAAAACCTTGTCCGTCGGTGTAAAGCCGCGACCTGACAGGGCAATCAACGAACCCACCGGCGCACGGTTCACCTCCATGAGCACCACGTAGGTGCTGACTGGATGCAGTTCCTGCAAATCGCTGACCGCCTGGCGTGCCTGTGTTGCCCCGTGATCGGTCAGGTTGTAATCAAACACATAGAAGTAGCGCGCGGCATTTTGATTCAGCGGCAGCCTGTAATCATACTCGAATACATTTGGGGTCACCAGGCTGGAGATCATCGGATGCTTTTCACCATCCACTACCACATGCATCTGCATCGTTTCACGATCAATGGAATGGTTACGGGCATCCACGCCCACACTCAAAGTATAAGTCCTGGAGGGGTTCGCATTCACCGATCTCGGAGTCAGGTTGGTCAGCGTCACACCACATCCGGTTGTAAACAAAAGAATCGTTGCCAGCAAAGTCGTGGTCAGTTTTTTTCCAGTGATCATGAAATAATTCCTGTTGTGTTGTCGCAAAATCACTAACAGCTTGCTGTAATATCTCCCGTGCCGCAAGAAAATCTCTGTAATTTCAATCATCTTGGCCTCTATGTGCATGTACCTTTCTGTGCAAGCACTTGTGATTTTTGTGCGTTTTATCAGGAGGCTCCCGAGAAAACACAAATGCAATCTTATCTGGACGGGGTGGCCCGTGAAATGCAGTTGCGGCCTCTTTCCCGTCCTGTAAACACACTCTTTATCGGAGGAGGAACCCCTGGCGTGCTTTCTCTCGAGGACTGGTGCAGGCTGGGCGCCCTGCTGCGCGAGTACACAAGCATCGCCGCCATCCGCGAGTGGACCGTCGAAATGGCTCCCAGCACAGTACATCCTGAAAAACTCGCATTGCTGAAGGAGCTCGGCGTCACCCGCATTTCTGTCGGAGTACAGAGTTTCCAACAGGAAACACTAGAGTCTCTCGGCCGCCGTCAACCCCCTGCCAGAATTAACAAGGCACTGCAACAAATCCGTGATGCGGGATTTCATTCGTGGAATATGGACCTGATGTTTGCCCTGCCTAACCAAACCTGGCAGGACTGGGAACAGGACATGCGCACCGCCATTGAATGGGCTCCCCAGCACATCTCCACCCCTTTATCTGCGCACATTGAAGTCGGGCAAGGCTCCTGGAGAGGAGGAGCAAGCCGATTTTTACCGCAACACATGGTCCTTTCTTGAGGAACATGGCTACACCCAATACGAAATCAGTAACTTCAGCCAGCCAGACCATCACTGTATCCATAATCTGCACACATGGGACATGCAGGAATGGATTGGGCTTGGCCCCTCTGCTGCTTCACAGTACCAATTCCGCCGCTGGCAGAACATCCCTGATCACAACGAATGGCGCCGTCTGCTGGAACAACAGACGTTGCCTGAAGTGGAATCCACCGCCCTCACTGCACCCGGCCTGGCGGCAGATGCGCTGATTTTTGGGCTGCGCCTGAACCAGGGAGTTGACCTGTCGCAGTGGCGGCACAGGTTTGCGGTCTGCACGGATTCCCTGCAGCGCCTACTGGAGGAATATCAGCAACACGGTCTGCTGGATATTCATGGCTCCCGTATACGGCTGTCCACAGAGGGACGCCTGATAGCCGACACCGTCGGTGGCGAAATTCTCTCACTACTCGATCCATAAGCGCCCAAAAC
>CAZYDZ010000013.1:2764-12782 GCA_964646535.1 uncultured Opitutaceae bacterium | reverse complement strand
GGAATCCGCTCCCTTATCCATGATATAACATGAATTTGCATCCTTCGTCACCGCTTACCCGTGTTCTCGCAATCTGTTCTGTTTTACTTTGTGCAGGATTTCTGTGCAGTTGTTCCTCCGACAAGAAACGTCCGCACACGGCCGAATTCTATCTGGAGAAAGAATATCCCACAGCCGAAAGCATCCATTACGATGCAGCAGAACTCCTGCAAGCCAGTGGCAATCGGCCTGTTGTCATGGACAAAGAGATTGACGATGTCGATCTGGTGCGTGTGGACGCAGGTATCTGCCTATTGTTCCATCTCTCCCCTTCCTCCACTATGCGCCTCGCCCACACGACGGCAAATAACCTGGGCAAGAGACTGGTTCTGGTGATCGACGGTAAACCCGTAGGAATCCGCATGATTGATGAAATCATTCAAAACGGCCAGTTATTCACCTTTACGGAATTGTCCAGCCAGGAAATGGGGAAGACTGTCGTTCAGTTGAAACAGGCGCGCAACGTTACCCTTCCCGACGGCAAATCGGGAGAGGGCAAACCCATTGGCCGATAAACTGACCATGTGGAACCCCGCTGGCTTTCTCCCGCGCCTTATCTGGTTCCCTATTCTTTTTTGGCCTCTGCTCAGTTCAGCAAAAGAGGTCCCACACTGGCCTGCAAGCCCCTCTTCCTTCTGGCAATATCCATACCCTGCGCTTGATCAACTGATTCAACCCACTGTGTCAGGCAATGCAGAATCGGGCCTGTTCGGTTGTGTGCGCAACAATGGCAGGCGCTTCCATGAAGGGATCGACATCGCCCCACAAAGGAGGGACGGGAAAGGCGAGGCCGCAGACTTTGTCCACGCCTTTCTATCGGGGACTGTCGCCCATATATCTTCCGTATCGGGCAACAGCAGCTACGGACGCTATATTGTTCTCGAACACAACGATTGTAACCCTGCGGTCTATTCGCTGTACGCGCACCTGCGCTCCATACAGCCAGGCCTCAAAACAGGAGACAGCGTCCAGGCGGGACAGGTCATCGGTGTTATGGGGCGTTCCGCCAGCGGCTACTCCATCCCGCGCGAACGCGCTCACCTGCACTTTGAGATTGGCCTGCGCCTCAGCGATCGCTTCCAAAACTGGTACACTGCACAATCCTTCTCTTCCCCGAACCACCATGATAATTACAACGGGATCAACCTGGTCGGCATGGATCCGCTCGAATACTTCGAACTGTATCGCACAGGCCGCATCACCAGTATCACGGACTATTTTCGACAACTGCCTACGGCCTTCACCGTACACTATGCCTCGGCACACGCTCCCATGCTGTTGCTGCGCTACCCCGGGCTACTGGGGGGCAAGGCGGATATCAAAAAACTTGTGGGCTGGACCATAGATTTCACCTGGTACGGCCTACCACTGCGTTTCACTCCTGTCGAGGGCGACCCGTCATCGGTATCCTCCACGTCAATACGCATCCTATCCTTCAACCGTGAATTAATGGAACGCTTTCCATGCCGACAGACGCTATCCCTGCAATCAGATGGAAGCGCCCTGCCAGGACCCACCCTGCTGCAAATCCTGCAAATCCTGTTTCAGCGATAGGAACCATTCACCAAAAGGAACCGCGGATTTCGCAGATGGGCACAGATACATATAGGTTCCATAAATCTTACGGTCCTATGAGATGATGGTGATAAAACTTTCTGTAAAAATCTGTGTAATCTGTGGTTTTAAACGACACTGATTCTCCATTTTCGGCTGTTTTCGTCTTGATTCGCCATGACCGTTAAATGATTCTTCCCGTTTATGATCAAGATCGGCATTATCGGTACTGGTGGGATGGCACGCGCACATGCGAACTCTTACGCAGAGATCAAGGGCTGTAAATTGGTGGCCGCCTGCGATGTCAGTGAGGAACGCGCAGGCGCATTCGCCGAATCCTTCAAACTCTCTAAAGTGTACACCGATGCCGGCAAGCTGCTGACGGAAGGCGGTGTCGATGCCGTAAGTATTGTCACACCAGATGCGTATCACGCACCACTTTCCATCCTGGCGCTGCGCAAGGGCAAACATGTGCTCTGCGAAAAACCGCTCGCACTCAACTATGCGGATGCCCGCAAAATGGTAACGGCAGCCAAAAAAGCAGGCGTCATCAACATGGTGAATTTCTCCTATCGTAACAGCCCTGCCATACACCGCGTACACAGGCTGGTACAGGCTGGCGCCATCGGTACGGTGCGTCAGGTCGATGCCCATTATTATCAAAGCTGGCTCAGCCACAACGGCTGGGGAGACTGGAGAACCAACCCTGCATGGCTCTGGCGCCTCTCCACAGCCCACGGCAGCCTGGGTGTACTCGGTGACATCGGGGTTCACCTTGTCGACTTTGCCACTTACCCGGTCGGCCCGTTGTCCGAACTCCAGTGTGTTCTGGAAACTTTTCCCAAGGCCCCAGGCAATCAAATCGGCGAATACAAACTGGATGCCAATGACAGCGCCATCATCACTGCCCGTTTTGCCAACGGCGCCCTCGGCTCCTTCAAGACTTCCCGCTGGACCACTGGCCACAATAACTCCATTGAGCTGGCCATCTTCGGAGACCAGGGCGCCATCAAGATCGACCTGGATAACTCTTACCTAAAGTACAGAATATGCACTGTACGCAAACGCAAAGTCTCGCAATGGGAAGAAGTGACCGTGGGCATGACCCCAAACATCTATCAGCGCTTTATCAGCAGTATCCGCACCAAAAAGAACGATCAACCTGACTTTGCCCGCGGTGCCGAAGTACAAAAAGTCCTCGACGCCTGCGTCGCCAGTAACGCAGCAGGCAACCGCTTTGTAAAAATCTGAGCAGATTGCTTTGTACCCTGTAGGAGCGGCTTTACGCCGCGATCAGATCCACACAGCATTCGGGTCGGGGCATAAAGCCCCTCCTACAATGAGATGACCTTCGCGTGAGTCTTTTCTGTGCCCATCTGCGGTTTCATCCTCTTCCTTGCTCATAAGAGGCCGTCCGCAACAATTTAATTTACTCCGTAGGCGGAAAAGCCCAGATTAACCGAATGTCCAAATCATTACGCTTTGCCGTATTACCGGGCGATGGCATTGGTCCGGAAGTCATGAAGAGTGCGCTCGAAGTCCTTCACGCCGCTGGCGGGAAGTATGGCTTCACCCTGGATTACCAGGAAGCGGATGTTGGTGGGATCGCCATTGATAAGCACGGCTCCGCGCTACCGCAGGCTACGCTGCAGGTATGTGAACAGCGCGATGCAATCTTGTTTGGCTCGGTCGGTGGTCCCAAATGGGAATCGCTGCCGCCCAAGGAACAACCTGAACGAGCCGCTCTGTTGCCTTTGCGCAAGCATTTCTCTCTGTTTGCCAACCTGCGTCCTGGTCTGCTCTATCCCGATCTGGTGGATGCTTCACCGCTGAAAAAAGAACGTATCCCCGAGGGGATCGACCTGATCTGTATTCGCGAACTGACAGGTGGTATCTATTTCGGCCAGCCCAAGGAAACCCGCACGCTGGAAGATGGCGACATCGAAGCGCGTGATACCATGATCTACCGCAAATCGGAGGTTGAGCGCATTACTGCCGTCGCCATTGAGACCGCCCGTCAGCGCAGCGGAAAACTCTGTTCGGTGGACAAGGCCAATGTTCTCGAAACTTCGGTGCTGTGGCGTAAAACGGTGACCGACTACGTCAAACAGCACGCCCCTGAACTACAGCTTTCTCACATGTACGTGGACAATGCCGCCATGCAAATGGCGCGCGACCCGAACCAGTTCGACACCGTACTGACAGAAAATATGTTCGGCGATATCCTGTCTGACGAGATGGCAGTCATCTGCGGTTCGCTCGGCATGCTGGCGTCGGCAAGCCTGGGGGTAAACAAGAACCGCGCAGGCTTCCCATTCGGACTGTACGAGCCCGCTGGCGGCACAGCTCCTGACATTGCAGGCAAAGGCATTGCCAACCCGTGCGCGCAGATTCTCAGTGGAGCCCTCATGCTTCGCTACAGTTTTGGTCTGAGTGAGGTCGCCGATGCCATCGAGCAAGCCGTGCGTACTGCTGTGTGTGGCGGCACCCGCACGGGAGACATCGCCTTCGGCGGCAAATCAGTCGGCACTGCTGAAATGACCCAGGCTATTCTGAAAGAACTGCGCTGAATCCATCCATGATTACTTCCTCCGCCCAAATTCGTCAGAGCTTTCTCGATTTCTTCCGCTCGAAAGGCCATACCATCGTGTCATCGGCATCATTGTTGCCGACCTCACCGAACCTGCTGTTCACTAACGCCGGGATGAACGCGTTCGTCCCCTACTTTCTGGGCGAACGCGAATCCGCACACAAGCGGATTGCGGACACCCAAAAGTGCATTCGCGCAGGCGGCAAACACAATGATCTGGATGATGTCGGTTTTGACACTTATCACCACACCCTGTTTGAGATGCTGGGCAACTGGTCGATCGGTGATTATTTCAAGAAGGAAGCGATTGCATGGGCATGGGAATTGTTGACCGAAGTCTGGAAATTTCCCAAGGAACGCCTCTACGTTACCGTCTACAAGCCTGGTGAGGGCGATCCCGCAACATTCGACGAAGAAGCCTGGTCTCTGTGGGAAACGATCCTGACCAAGGCGGGACTCGACCCGAAAGTCCATATTCGTACGGGGGGTAAAAAGGACAACTTCTGGATGATGGGAGAAACAGGCCCCTGTGGTCCGTGCAGTGAAGTCCATATCGACCTGACACCGAAGGGCGACACCCGCGGGGAGCTGGTCAACAAGGACTCTCCCTTTTGTATCGAAATCTGGAATCTGGTCTTCATCCAGTTCAACGCCTGCGAGGACGGCACTTTCCAGCCATTGGCGGCACGCCACATCGATACGGGAATGGGCTTCGAGCGCGTAGCAGGCATTTTATCCACCACCAAAGGATTTACAGACTTTTCAGCAGCTCCCTCCAACTATTCGAGCGATCTATTTACACCGATCTTTGCGCGCATTGCCGCATTGAGCGGTCAGTCCTACGGCGGACTGGTTCCCGGCGGACGTAGCCATGTATCCCAGGAGGAAATGCGCGATACGATTTTCCGCGTGTTGGCAGATCATGCACGCGCCCTCTCCTGTTCCATAGCCGACGGGATTCTTCCAGGCAATGAAGGCCGCAATTATGTGCTGCGCAGGATTTTGCGCCGCGCCGTTCTGTACGGACGCCGCATCAAGCTGAAAACAGGCTTTTTCAGTCAACTGGTGGAACCCGTGGTGGACACCCTCGGTGGTGTATTCCCAGAGTTGATACAACACCGCGCCATGATCGAAAAGGTCATCCTGTCCGAGGAAGAGTCCTTTGGTCGCACGCTCGACCGTGGCCTGCAGATGCTGGACCGCCTGATCGAAAAAGGACAGACCATCAGCGGCAGCGACGCATTTGTTCTTTACGACACCTACGGATTTCCACTGGACCTGACCCAGCTTATCGCTGGCGAGCGCGGCCTGCTGGTTGATACCGCAGGGTTTTCGGAGGACATGGAAAAACAGCGCGAACGCGCCCGCTCCACCCGTAAAAAAACGGTCATTACAGTACAGGAAGGGCAGCGTGAGGAAAACCGTTTCCGCGGCTACCCCGCGGAAAACCTGAGCGGCTTTGCCACGCAAATCACGGGATGGCTGCGCGCAGATTCCAACCTGTTCCTGACTCTTGAAACCACTCCTTTCTATGCTGAAATGGGCGGACAGCCCGGCGATCACGGCACACTCGTCGCGGCAGGCAAGAGAATTGAAATTGCAGATACGATCAAGGGGGCGGATGGCCGGATTCTGCACAAAGTCAAAGGAGACTTGCAGGAACTTGACGGTATTGCGCTCACTGCTGACTCGGGTTCCCTGAGTCTGGCCGCCACTGCGGAAGTAGACCGCGAACGCCGTCTTTCGCTGGAACGCCACCACTCCGCAACCCACTTGCTGCACCACGCCCTGCGCGAAGTGGTAGGCAGCCATGTTCATCAGGCTGGTTCCCTTGTCGAACCCAATCGCCTGCGCTTTGACTTCTCCCACTTTGAGGCTGTCCCTGCAGAAGCCTTGCATGATATCGAGCAACGGGTAAACCGCCATATCCTCAGCAATTTGCCTGTTCACACCTACGAGGTTCCCTTCAGCGAGAAACCCGAAAACTGTATCGCCTTTTTTGGCGACAAGTATGGCGATATTGTGCGTGTAGTGGACATCGGTGGTTTCTCCGTGGAATTGTGCGGGGGAACCCATGTACGCAATACGGGAGAGATCGGTCCATTTCGTATCACTTCAGAATCCGCCATCGCAACAGGCACGCGCCGCATTGAGGCCATTGTCGGGGAAAGCGCGCTCTCTTTCTTCTCCAACCAGGAAACATTAATACGAGCCTGTGCCGAGCGTCTCTCCTCGAGTCCAGGCAATCTTTTGCTCCGTCTGGACCAGGTACTGGAACAGCATCAGGTATTGGAAAAACAATTACGCTCCTTGCAACAACAGGAACGCTCGCGTCAGGCGTCTTCCCTTTCCTCGCAAATCAAGACGGCGGACAATGGTCTGCAATGGCTGGTGGTCGAGACGACAGCCGATGACAACAATGAGCTGCGCAATCTGGCAGTCGATCTGTCGCGCCAACACCCTGAGACTGGCTTGATTCTGCTCGCCAATACGGGCGGCAAGGCGGCGCTGGTCGCATTACTGCCTGCGTCTCACCAAGCCAGCGGTTTTCAAGCAGGCCAACTGGTGCGCGAACTGGCCCAACTGCTCAATGGCAAAGGGGGCGGCAAGCCCGATTTCGCAATGGGTGGCGCTCCAGACGGCGCGCGTATCACGGAAGCGGTACAACACGCCCGTCGGCTGGTTGGTATCTGATAAGACCAAAGTCTGGCCTTATGCGGTAACGGCTTCCAGCGGGGTCGTCGTGACTCCTGATGGAGTGGCGATATCGACAAAACTGTATGTATTCTCCGGCTCGTCTGGAATGCTGCTGTGCGGCAATACCTTGCGGATGTGCTGAATCGTATTGCTCCACTCATCCAGCAATTTTTGCCCCCATGGACTCTGTGTCTGCGAGACGTGCAGGCTGAGCAACTGCTTCAGGCTTCTCACCTCATCTTCGTCCACAATATTCTTAATGGACACCATTTGCTGATTGCAGCGGCTGGCAAAACGATTGTCTGGATCGTACACGAACGCCAATCCACCACTCATGCCTGCTGCGAAATTGCGTCCAGTAGGGCCGATAACGAACACCGTCCCACGAGTCATATATTCACAGGCATGATCACCCACGCCTTCAACAACGGAAACGGCACCTGAATTACGCACCGCAAAACGCTCGCCCGCCTGGCCTGCCGCAAACAGGGCACCGCCAGTGGCTCCGTACAGGCAGGTATTGCCCATGATGATATTTTCGTGCCATGCGAAGGTATCACTTTCGCGCGGACGCACCACAATTTCACCACCGCTCATTCCCTTGCCTACGTAGTCATTGGCCTCGCCGAGCAAGGTCAGGCGTACTCCCTTGATCAAAAACGTACCCAGGCTCTGCCCCGCGCTGCCGCGGAAGGTCAGATCGAGAGAACGCGGGAACAGCCCGTCATTGCCATGCAGATAGGCGATTTCCCCTGAAATACGGGTTCCCAGGCAGCGGTTGACATTGCGGATCTTATAGAATCCGCGGAAAAACCTGCTGCGGCCGCGGATTGTATGCTGGGCTTCCTGTAACACCTGGTCATCCAGTGAGCCCTCATTGCCAAAACGATCATTGCGTTCACGCGTGTGAATGCGGTCCAGCTCACCCGTCGGATCAGGATTGTGCAGCAGACCCGACAACGTAATCGAGCGGGTCTTGTCATTCGCGGTATCGTCAATCTGTTCCAGCAAGTCCGTGCGACCAATGATCTCGTTGAATGTCTTGGCACCCAGGAGGCTCAGATAGCGGCGAACATCCTCGGCCACCCCGTTGAAAAACTGAATCACATTTTCAGGCTTGCCACGGAACTTGGCCCGCAGGTCTTCACGTTGTGTGGCAACTCCCACGGGACATGTATTCAAATGGCAAACACGGAACATTGCGCACCCTGCCGCAATCAGCGCCGCCGTACCAAAATTGAACTCTTCAGCGCCGAGCAACGCCGCAATCACAATATCTCGTCCGGTTTTCATACCACCATCGGTACGCAATGTCACACGGCCGCGCAGATCGTTCATCATCAATACCTGATGCGCCTCTGCCAACCCGATCTCCCACGCGGAACCCGCGTTCTTGATGGAAGCAATCGGGGAAGCTCCCGTCCCCCCTTCATGGCCCGAAATCAAAATTACGTCTGCATAGGCCTTGGCGACACCCGCGGCAATCGTTCCGACACCCGCACCAGAGACCAGCTTCACGCAAACCTTGGCGCGCGGGTTGACCTCCTTGAGGTCAAAGATCAACTGTGCCAAATCCTCGATGGAATAGATATCATGGTGGGGCGGCGGGGAAATCAGAGTGACCCCAGGCACACTGTAACGCAGGCGGGCAATCAACGGAGTCACTTTGTGACCTGGCAACTGTCCCCCTTCACCAGGCTTGGCGCCCTGGGAAATCTTGATTTCAATTTCCCTGGCGTTGGACAGATACTCCGCAGTCACGCCAAAACGTCCCGATGCCACCTGCTTGATGGCGCTGTTGGCATTGTCTCCGTTCTCACGCGGCATGAAGCGCACAGGATCCTCGCCGCCTTCACCTGAATTGGACTTGCCGCCGATGCTGTTCAGCGCAATTGCCAGACACTCGTGCGTCTCAGGAGAGATTGCTCCCAGAGACATGCCCGCCGTGGTGAAACGACTGCGAATATCCTCGATACCCTCCACTTGCTCCAGCGGAACGGGCTGTGCCGCATAGCGAAAACTCAACAAATCCTTGAGACCTACAGGCTGATGCTGATCCCCGGTTTCCAGAAACTTGTCGAAGTCCTCCGTCTTGCCGCTTTTCAATGCCTTATGCATGCCTGCCACCAGCTTCGGATTCCAGCCATGAAATTCACCTTCACCGCGCTTGTTCACCCGATAATACCCCTCGGCGCCCAACTCCGCCACGGGTTCCTCCACCTGAAACGCAGCCGCATGACGGCGCAGTGTTTCCTCCGCAATCTGGCGGTAACCAATACCGCCAATGTTGGTCGTGGTACCGACAAAGCATTCATCAATCACGCGCTTGCTCAGGCCAAGGGCCTCAAACATCTGCGCAGCATGATAACTGAACAATGTACTGATCCCCATCTTTGCCATGATCTTGTACAAGCCGTACTCAGTAATCTTGCAATAATGGCCCAGCGCCTCCTGCAAACTGGCAGCGACCTTCTCCTGTGAATCTTCACTGGCGCTGGTTTCATACAATTCACGAACGACCTGATAGGCCAGCCATGGATGAATTGCGTTGGCGCCAAAGCCAAACAACGTGGCATACTGATGCACTTCGCGGGCCTCTCCCGTATCGCACACCAGATCGCACTCCATGCGCAATCCCGCACGCACCAACTGGTGATGCACCGCGCCGGTCATCAGCAACATCGGAATTGCAGCGTGCGCCGCATCCACACCACGGTCCGACAATACCAGCACACGAGCGCCCGCCCGCACCGCCTCCTCTGCCCTGGTACACAGCTCCTTCAATGCGACTTCCAGAGCATCCTGCCCACCCGTTGGTGAAAAGAGTCCCTGTAGTGTCACCAGCTTGCCTTTCAGCCCAGGCGTGTCCCCCAACGCGGCGAATTCACCAGACAACAGAAAAGGGCTTTCCAGTTCCAGCAACGACACTTTCTGTGGCAATTCGTCAAACAATCCAATGCGTCCCCCGAGGTACATATTGAGCGACATCACGGAACGCTCGCGGATGGAGTCGATGGCAGGATTGGTCACCTGCGCAAACAACTGCTTGAAATAAGTGTACAGCAAACGCGGACGACGGCTCAGTACTGCCAACGGCGTATCGTCCCCCATAGAGCCAATCGGCTCAACCCCCGTCAG
>CAZYDZ010000013.1:0-2754 GCA_964646535.1 uncultured Opitutaceae bacterium | reverse complement strand
CATCGGAATGAGGATTAACTCGCGCTCATCCTTGTCATAGCCGAATGCGGTCTGTAGCTCCAACAGTTTTTCGGGAGCAGCTTCCAGCACAAATGGATCTCCCTGCCCATGCGTGAACTTCCGCAGTGAAACCAGGGATTGCTCACACCATGCCTGATAGTCCGACTGGCCTGCCAGATATTGCTTGATGTCCGTATCTTCCAGGTACTTGCCATCCTTGATGTCAATCGCCAGCATACGGCCTGGACCGAGTCGTCCACTTTTCAACACCTTGGCTCCCCACTCAGGTATCAACCCTGCCTCCGACCCCAAAATGAAAATGTCATCATCATAGAGCTTGTAGCGGGCAGGCCGCAATCCGTTGCGATCCAGCGCGGCTGCAACAAAACGCCCATCGGTAAACACCATTGCTGCGGGACCATCCCAGGGCTCCATGATACAGGAATGATGGCGGTAGAACGCACGAATTGCGGGAGAAAGTGTTTCATCATTCTCCCATGCGCCAGGCATCATCATAGAACATGCGTGCAGCGGACTGCGCCCTCCCAGCACCAGCGCCTGCAAGGCATTGTCAAAACTGGCGGAATCCGACATGCCTGGACGAATCAACGGACTGAGATCCTTGTAGCGGTCCCCCCATACGCCGTGCGCCGTCGAATTCTCACGGGCCTTCATCATGCTGCGATTACCGCGAATCGTGTTGATTTCGCCATTGTGCGCCAACATTCGGTAGGGCTGCGCCAAATGCCAGCTCGGAAAGGTGTTGGTAGCAAAACGCTGGTGAAACACCGCAAATGCCGAGGTAAATAACGGCGACTTCAAATCCGTATAAAACTTGCGCACCTGCGGGGCGTTCAACAACCCCTTGTAAACAATCGTTTTACAGGAAAAGCTGGCAATATAAAACCCTTCCAGCATCATCTCATCCGCATGGCGTCCTGCCGCCTTTTGGGCGAGGAACAGCTTGCGCTCGAACTCCTCGTCAGACAAATCGCCACGGCGGGCCACCAATGCCTGCAGGATCAGCGGCCTGGTCAACTCGGCCTTTTTCCCCAGACAGGAAGGGTCCACGGGGACGGTACGCCAGGCGAGAAAGGAGAGCCCTTCCGCGCGCACCACATCCTCGACAATACGTTTTCCAGTGGCCTGCAGATACTCGTTTTCGCGCGGCAGGAAAACAACGCCCACACCGAGATCCTCGTTGGCATACAACTTGATTCCCTTGGCTTCCAGCTCGGGCGCAAACAGCTCGTAGGGAATCTGTGTCAACAGACCTGCTCCATCTCCAGTAACCGCATCCGCATCAATCGCCCCGCGATGTGCAAGGTTTTTCAATCCTGTCACCGCACGATCCACGATCTCATAGGAACGTTTCCCATGAATATGAGCAATAAATCCCACCCCACAGGCGTCGTGCTCCTGTTCGGAATGGTATAGAGGGGATGGATTAGTCGGGTTATATTGCATTGTCTTTTGTTTCCTTATCTGAATTCACTCTGATTTGCGGGGTCACACACCCTGTGTTGAAAGATTTTTTGCTTCACACTTGCACAAAAAAGCCAGGATTTGTTTTTCCCGGCTTTTCAAAGAGTCGCTGAATCCTACGTCGTTGAACCTCTTAGAAAAACCGGATCGTCTGATTTTTCATTCGCTCGTGCTCATCGTCCGAACATGCTCGGTCAATCGGGGCGTCAGGATCCAAACCATTGGGTTGAACCAATCCGTTACTCAACAGATAGTTCTCCACTTCTTCTCCGCTGACGTCGGCCAACATGGTTTCATCAATCTCCACACAAGGAGATAGTGGCTGGCCTGATTTTTCCACCATCTCGGCATAGTTCTCCGGGAAATTGATAATATCGATATCCTCATACTCCAGACCGTATTTAGCAAAAATAGCACGTACTCCGCGCGACCAGCCACAGGTAGGTTTCAGATATGCTTTGATTTTCATGTCTAACGATTAAAGGTGGAAAAGATTGTGACGACTCCCTGTTTATACAGGTACCCGAATTTCCGCTTCTTGTCCAGACACCCGACAAAAAAACGAAAACGTCTCCAATAGGAAGGGCAGTTTTCGGTTAGTCAATTATTTCTTTAGAAAAAATCTGCCAAAGACCGATATCAACGGTTTTTCCTTGCAGGAACGGACCTTTACACGGGGTGACCTGATTGCGGGATAAAGCCGCCCCTGCACTGCTCCAATATCCATGGATCCGATGGAAATGTTTCTTGTTTGCGAAATCGCACTGCGGGTGCCACAGATAAAACCCATGCAAGCATCTATGGATCGTCAGACCATCATTGCCGCCCTGGAGGAGCTGGCGCTCTGGCTCGAACTCAAGGGGGAGAACCCTTTCAAAATTCGCGCCTACCAGAACGGCATCCGCGCCATGGAAACCCTGACGGAAGATCTGGACACGCTGATTCAATCTGGACAACTGGATCAGGTTCCAGGCATAGGAAAAGCGCTTGCGGAGAAAATCACCGAACTGCGCCAGACGGGCAAAGCCGCCCTATTGGAAGAACTGCGCCAACAGTTCCCCAATACGCTGCTGGATCTCTTCGAGCTGTCAGGCCTCGGCGCCAAAAAAATCAAGGCTCTCTACGAAAATCTCGCCATTCAAAATCTACAGGATCTGAAAAACGCCTGCGAACAGCACCAGGTCTCCGCACTGCCCGGTTTCGGCAGCAAAACGGAAGAAAAACTGTTACAGGCCATTGCACGGCGCGAAGAAAACTCCAAACGACACC
>CAZYDZ010000012.1:18700-20194 GCA_964646535.1 uncultured Opitutaceae bacterium | reverse complement strand
TGGAGAAAATCCGTGGAGTTGCTGTGGACAGCGCTGTCGGCCGCCTGGTCGAATTGGAACTGGTGGTGGTTTTGGGGCGCGCGGAGCTGCCTGGACGTCCGCAATTGTATGGTACGACAGAGAAGTTTCTGGAGTTCTGCGGGTTGCGGACCCTGGAGGATTTGCCTGCGTCCGATGTGTTGTCGCACCGACAACTGGATCAGTGGCTGGAAGAGTCTGAAAAACCGTATGGAGACCGGGAAGTCGGGTTGCCTGAAGAAGAGGAACTGACGGTGGCTCTCCCCGGAGTGGTTTCCGATATAGGGGAAAATATGGAAGACCCCGTGGAGCCGTCCTCCGATGCCGATGAAACATTGGTGTAAGGGGTATGAAAAAAGCCTGCCGTATGGCGGCAGGCTTTGTCAGTGAAAAATAAGTTCGTATTGTTTGTCAGGATACCAGCCGCAGGGTAAATGGATAGCGGTATTGTTCCCCTTCGCTCGCCTTGATCATGGCAACGACGATCAGTACGAAGTTGGCAATGGCGACAACCGTTAGAAGCAGGATGCCAATGAGTACGAATATCAGTAGAGAGGAAACGATGGCGGCAATGGCCACGGTGATCTGGAAGTTTAACGATTCCTTGGCGTGATAGGCCACTGCGGGGGAGGTATCCTTTTTGAGTAGCCAGAGGATCAGCGGAGCAATGATGCCCGCAAATGGAATGATAAAAAGAAATGAGCAAAGCCCCAGCGCATGGGAAAGAATGGCGAGATTTTTCTCGTTGGGATCCAAGGGGCCGTTGCCTCCTGATTGTACGGGAGGAGTCGGACTCGTCGGCGGAGGAGTGGGAGTGGATGAAGCAGGAGAGTTGTTTTCTGTATTTTCCATAATCAATATAATAATACGGACGCAGATCGTTGCTCAAGGATTAAACAGCATGATGAAAACGGTTCATTTCAGGGCTGCTTGCCCCCGTGTGGTGTCTGGTAATGTTGTTGCAGCCATGCAATGCCCGATTCGACTGAATCAAACTCTCCAGCCAGTTGGGCCTCAAAGGCCTGTTTCAACACATGGCCCAGCTCCTTTCCTGGAGTGAAGCCGTGCGGAATCAGGTGGCGGCCCAGCAGAAGCGGTGTTGGTGGTGCCTGCTGTATCTGTAATTGCTGCAGGCGATCTTCCAGCCAGTTCAGCTCGGGCGAGGGGTAGGCAGGCAAGGGGGGGCGTCCCTGCCGATCTGCATGGACGACTGCCATCAATCGGTCCATACGGCCGACTTTCAATGCGAGTTTGCGCAACGCCTTGTCTGATGCACGGTTTTTATAAAGAGAGCAAGGAACCATGTGGCAGGCAACCAGGGGTAATACCTGTTCAAATACGGATTTTTGACGGGTGATGCGTTGAAGGAAGGATTTGGCGATGGGAACGCCGCGCGATTCGTGTTGATAGGAGCGGATGCGTCCGTTAACCCGTTCCGTGGTCACGGGTTTGCCCATGTCATGACAGAGTACAGCC
>CAZYDZ010000012.1:18306-18690 GCA_964646535.1 uncultured Opitutaceae bacterium | reverse complement strand
GTACAGCCAGGGCGATGATCCAGTCTTCATGATCGTCGCCTGTGCGCAGAGAAGTGAGCGAGTCCAGACAATGCAGGGTATGCTGCCATACGTCCCCCTCAGGGTGCCATTGAGGATCCTGTGGGCAGTCGATCAAGGCTTCCAGTTCGGGATAGAAGCGCGTCCATTCGCTGGCGCGCAATAGTTCCAATCCGCACGAAATTCTGTTGCCCTGCAGCAGCATCTTTTTCCATTCCACCTCAATGCGCTCGATAGCCAGTGCCTCCTGATTGATCTGTCGACTGTATTCAATCAGAGTATCACTCCAGCCCATGTCAAAGCGGGCTGCGAATTGCATTCCGCGCAAAACGCGCAACGGATCTTCCATGAAGCGTGGCGATACGG
>CAZYDZ010000012.1:14651-18296 GCA_964646535.1 uncultured Opitutaceae bacterium | reverse complement strand
CGGGATGCAGGCGGCGCATGCGCAGGTCATCGAGGCCGTTCCATGGGTCCAGCCATTCTTCCGAGAGAGGGTCATGGTAAATTGCGTTGATTGTGAAATCCCGCCGCAACGCCGCCTGTTCCATGGACAGGTGAGGATCGCAGTCGATGGCAAAATCCCGATGCCCCGTGCCAATGGCCGTTTCCTTGCGTGGCAATGCGACATCCATCTGTAATTCGGGTATCAGATAGACACCGAAAGAGGCTCCGACTGGTTTGATCCTGTGATGTTGCTGCAGCAGGCTGAGGAGAGCGTCCGCTTCCAGTCCGAACACCTCCATGTCGAGATCTTTTACGGGATGCCCCAACAAGGCATCCCTGTTGGCTCCACCGACAATCAGGGCGCGGCCTCCTTGCTGTTGGATGGCCTGTGCGAGTGCAAGCACTGCGTCGCGCTGTTTATACGTGTCGAGCGGGGACATTGTGAAAACAAGTATACTCTGTCTCAGGATATATTCTTGGCAACTGGAATAAATTCTACCAATCTGTACCACTCTATGGGTAAACAGTACAACAAAGTGATTAAAAAGAAACGCCGCCTAGCGTATGAAGCACGCAAGAAGGCCCGTCTGCAGACAGCCTCCAAGGGCAGGTCGAAAAAGGCCTGATCGGCATGAAGATCATGTCCCGATGGCCATTCATTTCAGCCCGCTGCTGGATTGGGCTGTTGGGAGTCTTGTTGTGGACGTCCTGTCATACCGTTCCTGAAACGGGCCGCTCTGCATTTAACATTATCCCCGTGAGTCAGGAGTTGGCCCTCGGGGAAGAGGCGTTCACCTCGTTGAAGGCGCAATCGGCCAACAGTATCGTGCGTTCGGGGGCTCAGTACGATATGCTGAACAGGGTTGGGCAACGGATCGCGCGTGTTTCTGCGCTGCCCAATGCAAGCTGGGAATTTGTCCTGTTTAAGGATGACGACAGTGTAAACGCCTTTGCGTTGCCAGGGGGCAAGGTTGGGGTATACACGGGGATGTTTAAGCTGATCGAGAATGAGGACGAACTGGCGATTGTCATTGGGCACGAGATTGGACATGTGGTTGCCCGCCACGGAGTATCGCGCATGTCGACACAATTGGTCATGAGCTTGGGAGGAGTGGCTCTCGGGGTGGCCAGTTCCGATCTTTCGACCGAGCAGCAGGCGCTGGTACTCGGTGCGTACGGGGTCAGTTCCGAGTTGTTTGTAGCATTGCCTTATTCGCGCAGCAACGAAGTGGAGGCGGATCATATCGGACTGATCTATGCGGCACGGGCAGGATATGATCCCCGTGTGGCGATTGGTTTTTGGGAAAAAATGGGGCGAATGTCCAGTGGCTCCCTGGAGATTTTATCCACCCACCCAGCCTCGGCAACACGGATTGAGGAAATGAGAAAAGTCATGCCGCGTGCATTGGACGAATATCGCAGGGCTCGCCCCGATTTGTTCTAATGTCCCTGTCTTCTTTGTTTTGGAGGGAATCACCATGACAGGTAAAATTATAGTGGAATCCGCAGAACTCGGGGTGTTGGGAACTCGTGGGTATCTGGTGTGGCGGGAAGGGAACAAGGAAGCCGTTCTCATCGATTTTCCTGATGGCGCTGCCAGTTGGATTCAGACGATGGAGGAGAAACACGGCATTGAGGTCAGGTCGCTGGTGCTCACTCATGGACACTGGGATCATTTATCGGGTTACGGAGAGTTGCAGCGGTATTGGGCGGAGTCGTCGCGTTTGGTGAGCCTGTGCGCTCATACGGGAGATCGACCGTTCATTGAAAATCCTGAAATTATGCGCAGTTTTGCGCTTCCTGGAATATCGCTTGTACCTCCCCGGGTGGATCATTGGTGGCAGGAATTGCCCATCGGATGGAGTGAATTGGGTATAGACTGGCAAATCAGGCATGTGCCTGGACACGCCCCTGGCAATATCCTGTTGTATTGCGCGGAAGGCGGCTTTGCGATTGTGGGTGATGTCATTTTTAAGGGGAGTGTCGGCCGTTACGATCTCCCCTTGGCCAGTTGGGAGCAGTTGCAGAATTCAATCCTCCAACAAATCTACACCCTTCCTGATGACACGGTACTGATGCCCGGACACGGACCGAATACGACTGTGGCATGGGAGCGGCGTACGAATCCCTATGTTCCCGCTCGCGCGGGTGAAAGTCTTGCATGAGTCCTGTGGATGAACAGTGGATGAGACATGCGTTGTGTTTGGCGGAACGCGGTTGGGGGACAACGCATCCGAATCCCATGGTTGGTTGTGTGATTGTTCACAAGGGCAAAATCGTGTCGGAGGGGTGGCATGAAGCAGCAGGAGGATCTCATGCGGAAAATATGGCAATTCAAAAGGCCGACCCTGCGAATCTTAATGGCGCCACGCTCTATGTGACCCTGGAGCCATGCTCGACTGCGGGCCGTACAGGGGCCTGTGTCGAGCGCATACTGCGGACGGGCATTTCCCGCATTGTCGTGGCGACAATAGATCCGAACCCAGCCCATCAGGGCAGGGCAATAGATCTGTTGCGCGCGTCAGGGCGTGAGGTTGTAACGGGGTGCTGCGAAGAGGAAGCCAGACGGCTCAATTGGATTTTCAACCATCAGATTGTACATCGGCAGCCCTTTGTGGCAGCAAAGACGGCAGTGACACTGGATGGCAAGATTGCCACGCGGGATGGACATTCGCAGTGGATCACAGGTGACGATGCGCGTCAGGATGTCATGCGCTGGCGGGCATTGTTTCCTGTAATTGCCGCTGGCGCAGGAACGGTAGTGGCAGATAACCCGTCGTTGACAATTCGTCAGCCAGGTCTGCCGACATGCTGCGCAATCCGTCTGGTGTTGGATAGCAGAGGGATTTTAGCGGACAAATGGCGGAATTACTCCTTGTTTACGGACGAATTTGCAGAATCCACCATTTGGGTGACCACTGCATCCGTGAAGTCGAAATGGGAACGTTCCATGGCAGGTTTCAAGGCTTCTGTCTGGTCAATGGAAGAGGAACATGTAGCCTCTCCAGGCTCGCTGTGGCGGGAGATTTTAAACAGGGTGTGGCAGCATGGCTGGACAGGGATCTGGGTTGAAGGCGGGGGAAACGTACTGTCAGGCTTATTACAGTCGGGTCAATTACATGCGCTTTGGTACTATCAGTCCACGTGCTTTTTGGCAGATGCACAGGCTCCCGCATGGATTGGGGGAGCTTCTCCGCATCGTCTTGAGAACGGATATCTGCTTGCGGATATAGAACGGA
This sequence comes from uncultured Opitutaceae bacterium, assembly GCA_964646535.1. GTDB lineage: Bacteria > Verrucomicrobiota > Verrucomicrobiia > Opitutales > UBA2995 > CAZYDZ01. The sequence continues at coordinate 15,037 of CAZYDZ010000012.1, read as the reverse complement.
GGTTTTGGGGAACGGATTCGTTGATTCGCGGTCTTGTTTGTTATCCGAAATAGATTTCGAATCGCAACTGTGTCTGTTGTCTGCTATTACCTTCACCAGTCTATAAAAAAATGTTGAGTCCCAGTGAATTGGTTTTGCTCTTTCGTGCAAAAATATGTTCTAGTGTCGGGTTTTTTTAATTTTCAATATACGATTGAGCATCATTTGACATTGTAATGAGCCAGAATAAACCATCAAGTTTAAGCATACCCGGGAATTCGTTTTCCATGGGGATCGTGGCTGCCCGCTATAATCAGAACTGGGTGGACCTACTGCTGCAGCGAGTCCGACAGGTTTGGATTGAAGCAGGGGTTGATCCCGATCAGATTAGCGTAGAGCGTGTTCCC
>CAZYDZ010000012.1:13220-14641 GCA_964646535.1 uncultured Opitutaceae bacterium | reverse complement strand
TGTTCCCGGATCGTTGGAAATTCCGTATGCGGTGGATGCCCTGTTACGCCGCAAGACACCCGATTGCGTGGTTGCGCTGGGTCTCGTGTTTACAGGGGCCACGCAACATCACGAATTGGTTTTGCGCGAGAGCGCCCGCAGTTTAACGGATTTGAGCCTGAAATACGGAACTCCCATTATTCAGGGAATTCTGGGAGTCAGTTCGGAGCAGGAAGCGGAGGAGCGGTGCGGGATGACTTACGATCGAGGGGGAGAATTTGCCAACGCAGGGCTGGAAATGGCTCAACTCAAGCAGAAGTGGTTTCTTTAATGGACGTTCAAAAGCCGATGACCAAACGCCGCGCCAATCGGGTTGCGGCATTGCAGTTTTTGTACATGTGGGAGATGAACCCGGGGGAAGATGTACGGGATGCGCTATACCATTTTTTCTCCGAACAGCCACATGAACGCGAGTATTACCAGTTTGCTGAAGAGTTGATCTTTGGCGTGTTGGACAACCGTGAAATGGTGGATCAGGAAATTCGCCTACTGGCACAGAACTGGAATTTTGCACGCATTGCCAAGGTGGATCTCTCGATTTTGCGCCTGGCGGTATTCGAAATCCTGAAGAGGCTGGATATTCCTCCTGTGGTGTCGATTAACGAAGCGATTGAGTTGAGCAAAATGTTTTCTATTCCTGAATCCAAGAGGTTTATCAACGGGATTCTGGATCAGATAAAGAATCATGGTAATCGCCCGGCGCGGGAGGCTGTTGAACCGAGGTTTCCATCTGCGGCTTCTTCGTCAGAAGTATCAGAGGGAGAGAGCGATCTCAATCCCGATACCGTACAGGGAACATAATTTCCCGTTTCTTTGCAGCCGATCCCATCGGTCCCATGAATTCAGATTTTCAGAGCCACCAAGGGGGTTTGTAAAAAGATTGTAAAGAACGGGATTTATAGTTGTTTGCCCAGCCTGCTGAAGTAGGATATAGGTATCGGAAGAGAGGTTGAATGACAGGCACTGTCGGCCTGCTGTTCAAGACAGCCTCTTGGCAATTGAGAGAACATAAAAGGAAAGTTGAGTGATGAGTAAACGAAGCAACAGAAGTGCCAGTAGAAACCTGATGGCGGTTTTGGTCGTCAGTGGATTATTGCATATCGCGGTATTCCTGATATTGGGATCCATTGTGATTTTCACGGCGATCCCTCAGAGCAAGCCTGATTTTGAGGAGGCGATTATTGCCCAGCCGATCAATCTGCAGGAGCTGAATGTCAAACAGGAAATGTCCAAGATGGTGCGGACTGGAGGCTCTTCAGGAGGCGGGGCACAGCAGCGTGAACTAATTTCTGTGCAGCAGACACTGAGTACGTCGGCATTGCCGGCATTGACTATGTCTGTAGCCCCTGTTTCCGGAACGTTTGCAGGCCCAGGTGCGGGTG
>CAZYDZ010000012.1:9070-13210 GCA_964646535.1 uncultured Opitutaceae bacterium | reverse complement strand
CGGGTGTAATGTCTGGAGCAGGTGTGCGTGTGGGAAGTGGTTATGGTTCCGGTACGGGAGATGGCCTCGGTGGATTGGGCGGCAGTAGCGGCATCGGAATTGGAGAACGTTCTGTCAGCTTTCTCGGGGTACAATCCAGCGGGGAGCGCGTGGCGATCCTGGTGGACTGTTCCGACTACATGTTGGAGGATGGCAAGGGTGGTATGTGGGCTTTCCGCGTGGTGAAGGACGAGTGCGTCAAGCTGGTCAGTGCAATGCAGCCTGGAGTGCTGTTCAATGTGTACCTGTTCAGTCATAACAATGTAAACCGTTTCAGGCCACACATGGTGGCGACAACGCCTACCGTCATTCAGGATTTGAGTGAGTGGGTTGCGCCCATCAATGAGGACGCTGCAAAACGCGGTGCGCAGGACAACAACTTTACTCCTGAGCGCGAATTTTTTCATCAGCGCGCGACTATGTACTGGAACGGTAGAAAGCGGGACAAACCGCAAGGAGTCCACACATGGGCCAATTACGGACGCGCGTTGCATGCTGCCATGGAAGATCAGGCCGAGGCGATCTTCATGATTATTGCTACCAATCCTCCGATGACAGAAGTATTTGAGGATATGAATGAGCGTACCAAGAAAGAACTTTTGATCATACAGGCGCGGCAGGACAAGCGTTACGAGACAGACATCAAGATTTGGGAACGCGAGTATGAGCGCTGGAAAGAACTTCAAGAGAAGGCCTACAGGGATTATCAGGCTGAATTGGCCAAGGCTCGACGCGAATTGCACGATCCTGTGTACGCAAAAGCCAAGGAAATTTTGGATGCCGAAAACGCAAGGCGTAAAGCGGCTGGACGGCCTCCGCGTATTATCGTTGGAGATGCGATTAAAACAATTATGGAGGAAAATAACCTGAAACTTCCGCCGTTGAATGTCAGGAGGCCTGCTGCCGTGAAGAATCCGCCCAATCGTCCTCAACCAGGCCATGTCCTGGTCCGTCCTTATACCCTGATGCGCATGATTGAAAAGTTTAAGCAGGAGATTGTTCCTGAACTTTACCGTCTGCATCCCAAGAAAGTAATCCCATCCGTTAATATCATTCTGTTCGGGGAAGGTGAAGCTGCGGAGAAGTATTGGACCGATTTTGTCGAAGGGGTGAATCAGCGCAATCGCGGCCAGTTTCGCAAGATTACCAGTTTGGAGGAAATGGAGGCCTCTGCCAGGCTCAGTATCGAGCAGAGAGGGAAATATCAAGGGAGATAAATTATGGATCGGGCAGGAATCGAAGGGTTCCTGCCCGATAGCGTTTTATTGTAAGAATATTCATTTTGTCAGGAGGTATCGGGTTTGTAAAAAAGTTGTAAACAGAGAGATTGTGGTTGTTGTGAAAGCACCTTGAATATACGATTTTAGTATCAAAAGAACTCTTCGAATACATGTTTGCGCAACGTATGAGAAGAGTAATTTGTGAGGTTACTATCTATTATTAAAACAATGAGCGATCGGACAAAAAAAAGGGCCGGCAGGAATCTGGTGGCAGTACTGATGGTAAGCAGTATGTTGCATGTTGTGGCATTCCTGATCCTGGGGTCTATTGTGATTTTCACGGCGATTCCACAGAGCAAGCCTGAGTTTGAGGAAGCTATTGTGCCGCAGCCAATCAGCTTGCAGGAAATCGACATGAAGCAGGATATGTCGAAAATGGTGCGAACCGGTGGATCTTCGGGGGGAGCGGGCGCCTCACAACGCCACTTGATTACGGTGCAGAATCCGACATCCGGCCTGCCAGCCCTGTCGATGTCGGTATCGCCAGTGGCAGGGATGGGTGCCGGATCGGTATTTGGGGGGAGATCGGGGGTGGGCGCCATGCCTGGTACAGGGATTGGCTCAGGTGTCGGAAGTGGTTACGGCTCTGGTACGGGAGACGGGCTTGGCGGCTTGGGGAAAAGTGGCAATATCGGGATGGGGCAATATTCGGTGAGTTTCCTCGGTGTACAGTCAGGCGGTGAACGTGTGGCTATCCTGGTGGATTGTTCGGACTATATGCTGGAGGACGGCAAAGGGGGGATGTGGGCGTTTCGTATTGTCAAGGATGAGTGCGTGAAATTGGTTCAGGGATTGTTGCCTGGCGTGATGTTTAACGTTTATTTGTTCAGCAGCAACAATGTATATCTGTTTAAGGAACACATGGTGGCCTCCACCCCGTCCGTGGTGAACGATTTGAGGGAGTGGATTGCGCCAGTGAATGAGGATGCGGGCAAGCGTGGTGCGCGGATCAACAATTTTACCCCTGAACGCGAATACTTTAATCAACGGTCCACGTTCTATTGGGGGTACAAAAAGAACGAGAATCCTGGCAATGCCCATACCATTGCCAATTATGCGCGGGCCTTGCATGCGGCCATGGCGGATCAGGCGGAATCCATTTTTATGATTATCGCTACGTTTCCTCCGATTCCTGAGGTAATGGAGGATATGTCTCCCCGTGATGCGCAGCAGGCGTGGGCGAGGCAGCAGAAGGCGGATCAGGAGTATGAGCGGGAAATGAGTCGTTGGAAAGGATCCAGGGACGAAGATCGCTGGATTGAGTGGGAGAAAAAGAGAGATGAGGCCAATGCTCCCGTGTGGAAGAAGGCTCAGGAGATATGGGATGCGGAAAACGCAAGACGCAAGGCAGCGGGGTTGCCGCCGCGAATTGTCGTTGGGCATAATCTGCATATTGTTGTCAATGAAAACAATCTGAAATTTCCCGAGACTCCGCGTCCCGCTAATGTGAAACCGCGGCCTTACCGCCCCAATGTGCTGATTCACAATTATTCGGTGGAGAAGATGATTGAGCGTTTCTCGAAGGAAGTGATTTCCGATTTGTACCGTTTTCATCCTAAAAAGGTACGGCCATCCGTGAATGTGATCCTGTTTGGCTCGGATACGAACGCAGAGAATAGTTGGAAGAAGTTTGTGAATGAGGTAAACCGCGGGACGCGCGGCCAGTTCCGCAAGATCACCAGCCTGGCGGAAATGAAGGCTGCGGCGGAGGAGAGCGAAAAGAATCGCGGTCAGTAATCCAGTACCTTCTGCTTGACGGTGCTTGTGGATTCATGCGTGAATCAGCTTTACAGCGGCCTGTTTAACGTATGCAAATTCCAATAGAAGCATTGCAAGCAATCGTCGGGAAAGAGCAAGTGCTGACTGATCCTGTCAGCCTGATCCCTTATGGTTTTGACGGGACTGCCGCGTTGAAAAGTCCTGCCGCCTGTGTGGTATTTCCGCAGACAACGGAGCAGGTGGCAGCCCTCGTCCGTTTGGCGCGGGAGCATCGTTGCCCCATTGTAACCAGAGGGTCGGGCAGCGGCTTGAGCGGAGGAAGTGTGTCTAATCGTGACAGCCTGATTCTTTGCCTGGTCAGAATGGATCGGATCCTTGAGGTGGATGCGGACAACCTGACCTTGCGTGCCGAGGCTGGAGCGATTACCAAACAGATTGCGGATGCCGCCGAACAGGAAGGGTTGTTTTATCCGCCCGATCCTGGATCGATGAAAATTTCCACTATAGGTGGCAACGTGGCTGAAAATTCAGGAGGATTGCGCGGTTTGAAATATGGGGTGACACGCAATTACGTAATGGGTCTCAAGGTGGTGTTGGCGTCGGGAGATATCGTGGAGCTGGGCAATAAATGCGTGAAGGACGTCGCGGGTTATTCCATGAAGGATCTGTTTATCGGCTCGGAGGGAACTTTGGGAATTGTGACAGAGGTGTTGTTGCGCCTGGTGCCAAAGCCTGCCGCCCGTAAAACATTGCTGGCCACATATTCGAACATGGAAGATGCTGCCCGTACCATCTCTGCGATCATCGCGGCCAAAATTATTCCATGTACGCTGGAGTTTCTGGATCGCGTGACGATCGCCTGTGTTGAGGATTACGCGCACATCGGGTTACCGTTGGATGCCGAGGCGATCTTGTTGATGGAAACGGACGGGCATCCGACCGTGGTGGCGGAGGAAGCCATGAGGATGTCCGAAATTGCGCGTGCAGGGGGGGCCTCCGAGGTGAAAATAGCCGCGACCGTGGAGGAATCCGAACGCCTTGCCTCGGCCCGGCGCAGCGCGTTCAGTGCATTGGCCCGCCGCAAGCCCACGACCATTCTGGA
>CAZYDZ010000012.1:0-9060 GCA_964646535.1 uncultured Opitutaceae bacterium | reverse complement strand
TCTGGAAGACGCCACTGTGCCAAGGAGCGAGCTGGCCCCAATGGTAAAACGTATTCAGGAGATTGGTGAGAAGTACAATCTGGAAATTGGTACATTCGGCCACATGGGAGATGGTAATTTGCATCCCACGTTTTTAACGGATGAAAGGAATCATGAAGAAATGGAGCGTGTGGAAAAAGCGATGGTGGAAATTTTTGATTTTGCAATCGGCGTAGGAGGCACAATTACAGGAGAGCATGGTGTGGGGTTGGCCAAAAAACCGTTTCTGGGGCGTCAGTTTAACGATGTCAGCATGCAGTTGATGCGCGACCTGAAAAAAACGTGGGACCCTGAACTGCTGTTGAACCCGGGAAAAATTTTTGACGTTTGACCATGGTCTCCAGTCCGCATTCCACTCCGCCTCAGTCGCGCACTCCAACGGGTAATTATCTGAAGGATTTGGATTACTCCGTGTTGCAGCAGTGTATGCATTGCGGTATGTGCCTGCCTACGTGTCCGACCTATGTGGATACCAAACGGGAGAAGAGCAGTCCACGCGGACGCATTTCCCTGATGCGCGCAGTGGTCGACGGAGAACTGGAATTGAACCGTGCTTTTGCAGAGGAAATGTATTTCTGCCTCGGCTGTCTGGCTTGCACCACTGCCTGTCCCGCTGGAGTGGATTATGCAACTCTGTTCGAGATGGCGCGTGCGCAGGTGGAAAAGGAAGGGGCGCTGGAGAAAAGGTCGCGCACTCTGATTCGTACACTCACTTTGCGCTGGATATTTACCCGTCCCCGCTTACTGCGGCTGGTAGGGCGCGGCCTGTGGCTGTATCAGAAAATCGGATTGCAGTACCTGGTCCGCAAGAGTGGAGTTCTCAGGCTGCTTCCCAAGCGCATACGTGAGCTGGAGCCGTTGACGCCGATAGTAGAGAACCATTTTTCAGACGCATTGATTCGCGAGGAAGAATACCCGCAGGGAGAATCCCGCCATCGGGTGGCATTATTGACGGGGTGTGTGCAGGATTTGATTTTCAGCAGTGTCAATCGGGATACCGCGGATGTCTTGCTGGCCAACCAGTGTACAGTGATTACCCCGCGCAACCAATACTGTTGCGGTTCGCTGCACGGGCATAATGGCGAGTGGGAGATTGCCCGTGAGATGGCTCGCCGTCAGTTGGACGCCATTGATCCGTTTGCGGTTGATGCGATTATCACCAATGCTGCTGGTTGCGGATCTCACTTGAAACATTATGACCGATTACTGAAGAACGACGAATCTTATCGTGAACGTGCAATAGAATGGTCCCGCAAACTCAAGGATATATCGGAGTTCCTTGCTGAAACAGGAGTGCGGCCTGTGGCTGCTCCAGAAGCATGTCGCAAGGGAGATGTGACTTACCATGAGGCTTGTCATTTGTGTCATGGGCAGCAGATCACGCATCAGCCGCGCCAAGTACTGAAAGCCATGGAGGGGTTGCAGTTGAAGGAATTGGAGGAGTCCACGTGGTGTTGTGGCAGCGCTGGTGTGTACAATATTACCCAACCTGAAATGGCACATAAATTACTGCAACGCAAGATGGGCAAGATCAAGGCGACAGGGGCGACGATTGTAGCTACAGGCAATCCTGGTTGTATGGTGCAGTTACAGGCTGGCGTACGTGAAAATGGCGGTTCGCAACAGGTGATCCATCCTGTTTCCCTGCTTGCGCAAGCGTATCGTGAAGAGCGGCAACGGAAAGCCGAAAAAGTGTGATTTGCCTTACAACGGTTGGTAGAACAGAATCAGGTGGGTGGAGTTGAGGTCGGCGCCAATAAGGCGATTATTCTCCACATATTGTTGGGAGTGAAAGAGACGCGATTGCAGTTGTTGTTGGGGAAAGAGAAGAAAGTCACGTAATTCCACGGCAAACAGCAAAGGACGGCCATTTTGACGGGCAAATGTCTCCATGATATCCAGTTCACTGGGGTTGTGAATCGGAATTACTGCGGGATAGTAAACAGACAGGGAATCCCATGTGGGATAGTAGGCCAACACCAGCACGTCAGGGAATTTTTCCGCCCATTGCTGAATGATCTGTGCCGTCTCGCGTACTGGAGCGAATGCGCGCTGTTGGAATAATTCCCTTTGAGGTTCCGTATAAAGCGCTGTTGCTGTCGGTATCAGAAGAGCAAACAGGATGGCGGCAATTGTGCCGATTCGGCGATTCAGCAATCGTATGATTCCTTCCGTGCCGATGGCCAGACAGCAGCAAAACAGCACGGCCCCGAATATCAGAAAACGGGAATAGAGAAAGGTGTGTGAAAACCACGACAGCAGGATGGTTAGAATCACAGAAGAGAGACCGATGATCACCAGAAAGAAAAAACGTTTGCAGGATTGATATAGAAATAACAGACCTGTAAGACCAAGAAGGGGAATGACAAACAGGGTGTAAATCTTGGCGCCAGGTATGTTGTGGCGAGTCAGTGATGGCCGCTCCATGTCTTTTTCATCCGTTGCGGAATCCCATGGCATTCCCAGGCTGTACTCGGCATACAGGCGAGGTAGAAAAGCCCCGTAGTCCAGCGCTGCATGGTTGCGGCTTTCTTCATCCCAATAGCCGATCTGTGGAATCAGGGGCGCGACCAGTGGTAGTACCAGCACCAGCGCCAAAGCGTGGGTGGAGAGCCAGCGCAGAAAAAAAACGGAGGGGCGCAAGCCTGTTGTTTCGGGATATATTGTGCCAATCAACAGCACTCCTGCGGAAAGCGGGGCGGCAAAGAAGAAAATAAATGGGAAAGACCAGAGGGAGAATGACAGAAACAAGGCAAAGCTCAGCCAGCGGCGGCGTTTGTTTGACTTGAGCAATGACAAGCCGTTGGCCAACAACAGTAGGGAAAGCAGGGCGATCAGCGTGTATGCGCGCGCATCGACGCTGTAGCGGATAAACCAGGGATGCAGTGCAAGGAGCAACGCGAGTAGCAGGCCAGCCAGCGGAAATCCCCAGTGTCGGCAGAGATCTGCTGCGAGCCAGATCAGAGCCAGACCGAACATGAGGGCAGGGAGGCGAATCACCCATTCGGAAATACCTTCCCCTCCGAAAAACAGCCAGGTTTCATGGCATATCCTGGCAAAGATAGAATAAGTGACATGATTGGTGGGTTTGCTGAAATGAAAAAGAGTGTCCTGCCACGAAGGTTTTTGTAGGATGAGGGCCCCGTCGTCCGTTTCGTGCCATTCTCCAGCGATCACCCGTTTTACCCCCCAGGTTTCGTCCCACCAGAACGAATGTTGCAGTAAAGGTATGCGCAACGCCACACCGAGCAGGATGCACACGGCGAGAGCAATCCACCAATAGCGCGAAGAATGAACTGATTTTGTATGGAATGAGCTGGGAGCCTCCTTTTCCCATGCCTTCCACCAGAAGCGTGCCAGCAGAAGGCCACCTGTTCCTATGGTCAGTAAACACAGGCCAGACCAGAAGCATCCCCAGGCGAGAAACGGGGCAATGGGATCGGGAGGGGGGCTCGTATAGTCAAAGTCAAGCGCAGCCTTGCCATAGATGAGCAGAACCAAACCGGCAAGCAGGGTGGCGATGCAAAAATAAAGAGGAACCCTGAAATGAGAGGGTCGAATGGATTCGGAGGACTCTGATCCTGAATTCATGCCGCATTCTGCTTGTTTTTCAGCAGAGAGCGATAGTAGCCGCGGAAATAACGCCAGATCATCTTCAGCACGTTGATTCCGTAGGGAATAGGCTTGAGGCTGGATACTTCATCATCGTAACGGGTCGGGATGCCTTCTTCGTGGCAGCGGTAGCCGAGCAGATGTGCCATGATGATCATTTCAGCATCGAAATTGTAATTGTTCTGCAACTGATGATAAGGGACTTCCTTTAGCAGTTTGCCGCTGTACAGCATGTATCCCGAATGGAACTCTGCCATTCGGGTTCCGAACGCGATGTTTTCCATAGTGGTCAGAATACGATTGGCCAGATAGCGGTGCATGGGCATACCGCCGCGTAGGGCGCCACTACCAAGCATACGGGAACCCTGTACAATCTGTGTCTTTCCTGCGAGAATTGGCGCCATTAGGCTAAGTACGACCTCTGGCGCATACTGCCCGTCGGCATGAACAATGGCAATGGCTTCGACTTCCAATTCGCGGGCGCGATCCAGACCTGCTTTCTGAGCGCCGCCGTAACCCTGGTTCTGTTCCAAATGAACCGCTTGTACGTGTGGCCATGAAGACGCCAGTTGATCCGCAACCTGTCCGGTCTGGTCTGGACTGCCGTCATTGACAATAATCACTACTCCAGAGTCCCAGAATTCGTCAGGGATGCGCGGCAGTACAGAGGCCAGCGTTTTTTCAGCCTTATAGGAAGGAATGACAATGGCTTTGCGGTAAACTGTCGGAGATGAACTCATGCAACCTTCATTCCCTTAACACCAGAAAGAGTCAATGCTTTACTGTTGTGGATACTGATGATCGGAGGGGGCTTGATGAACCCGATTGCGCCCCTTCATTTTCGCAGCGTACAGGGCATGGTCTGCCCGTGAGAAAAAGGAGGAGAGGCACTCCCCGCGAATATAGCCGGCACAACCGATACTGATGGAGACAACAGGCTCGCCCTTTTCAAACACAAACTTGTGTCCGTTGACCTGCAGGCGCAGATACTCCGCGGTATTCATGGCCTGGGCAATCGTGGTGTTCTGCAACAGGACCAGAAATTCATCTCCGCCCCAGCGGCTGACAATGCCATTGGGTTCCGTCGATTGCATGATCATTTCTGAAAGCGTACGCATAACTTCGTCACCCGCCAAATGTCCGTAGGTGTCGTTGATCTGCTTGAAGTGGTCAATGTCCAGCAACAGGATGCAATGTTGCGATTTGTTTTTCGAAAACTCTTCAAAACGGCGGTTGAATATCTGTTCAAACCCCTGTCGGTTCAGCGTATTGGTCAGGGAGTCCGTCGTTGCCGTCTTTTCCAGCTTTTGCTGTGACCTGGTCACCATGTAGAAGATGATGAAACAGACGATAAAGGCGATCACGCTACTGATCAGCATGTTGATTACGAAGACGTGGCGAATGGGGGCGCTGCCGTGTTGTCCATCTTCCGTGACCACCAGATACCAGTTCAGTTCGGGGAGATAACGGGAGTTGACCATGATTGTGTTGCCATTCGTGCTGGTATGTTCCAGTTGGGTGGATGTCCGTTCTGGATTGATGATCTGGTCGGCAATCTCAGACAGGCCTTCTATTTCGTATATGGATCCTCCCATCCATGTGATCTCCTTGCTGGTGATGGTGATTTCACCTTCTTCGTTGGCAAAGAAAATGTGACGATGAAAACGTTCCTCCATATGGTTGATCAGGCTGGAGATGTTGTCCAGCGTCAGGCCGACCCCAGTAACCCCGAGCAGATTACCGTTGTAGTCGAAAACCTTATGATTGCAAAAAATGGTGATAGTGTCCCTGTTGGCGATATCGGGGTCCAGACTGGTTTCGTTGGGTACATCCATCGCTTTGACGCGAAAATACCATTCGTCCCGCGGCACGCCTTCCTGAATCTGCTTCTGAATGCCCTTGGGGTGGTAGTAGTTGCGGGTGGACTCGGAAATTAAGAAGCTGGTAGTGGTATTATAGGTGGATTTGATTTCGGCGAGATAGCGCACTAACTGGTTCAGATCTTTTTCTCCCTCCAGCATCCAGTCGCGCAGGAAGGTGTCGTTCGCCATCACCGAGGCAATAAGGGTGGGCTTGAGCAGGTAGCGCTGAATTTCGGAATAAATGTTATCTCCTGTCAGGGGAAGTTTTTCCGTCGTGGTGTTATGCCTCATGTGGTTGAGAGGAACGACGTAACTGATGACGCTGATTGTCGCGAATCCCACGATCAAAAACAGGGTGATCAAACTGACCAGATAATATTTTTTCCAATATGAATAAATTCGATCAATCATACAGAAGGATTCTTATTTTCCTGTTCATAGGGGATCAGTGTGATAGATGAACAAGCGATTGTATAGAGGAATTTGATAAAAATTGTACATTGCTGGCAAACAAAACTCTAATTATCAGGGCCGAAATGCCACAAATTATTTGCTCTGTGCATTGGTGCGGCGGTAAAATGAAAGATATGACAACTGCGGAATTTTATCAGGGCCTGTCAGATGCGATGGGGACAGGAGATACAGAGGATTTTTTACCCGAGGTTGTATATACGGAGTTGCCATGGTGGGATAGTCTGATGCTGCTGCGGCTGCTGGACTATCTGGAGAATGTCGATGGCAGGGTGGTTTCGCCCACTCTTTTGCAGCAGAATAAGACATGGGGGCTGTTGGCGGCAGCACTGACGGGGGAAAACAAATCCTGTTCTTCCTGATGAATACCGAATTGCCCAGATTGTGGATTGTTGGCGCAGGCGGCTTTGGACGAGAAGTCTGGACGTACGCGACAACACATCCCGATTGCGGCCGTCAGTGGCAGGTTGCGGGTTTTCTGGATGACAACCAGCATGCGCTGGCAGGATTTCCCGGGTATTCGGCGACCTTGCAGCGGATTGAAGAATTTCATCCCGACCCCGAAAAAGATATTTTGGTCAATGGTATCGGACAGCCGAAAATCAAGCGTCGCTGCATTGGGATGCTGGAAGAAAAGGGAGGGCGATTCATCCGTTTAATCCACCCGACAGCGTGGATTGGCCATAACGTGACCTGGGGCAAGGGAGGAGTCGTTGGCCCAGGTGTGGTGATTACAACGGATGTCACCATTGGAGACCATGTGGTATTGAACTGTTACAGCGCCATTGGGCATGACGCTGCCGTGGGCTCTTATACGACCCTGAGCAGTTTCTGTGATGTGACTGGAGGTGTGCGCATAGGGGAAGGGGTATTTACTGGCAGCAGGGTCAGCCTCATCCCGAGGGTATCCGTGGGCGACTATGCGGTGGTAGGCGCAGGCAGCGTGGTCATTCGCAATTTGGATGGGGGCTGCTCATATTTCGGCAACCCCGCCCGCAGGCTTTGATGGGCCTGTTTCCAGGGTTCCCAGTTTGCCGATCGCCAGCAGAAGTTCCTGAAAACCGGGGTCCTGCCAGAAATCATACAGGCTGCGGTTGCTGGAAAGACGGATGAAATATTGGTCTGCCTTTTGATGAAAGCCCTTGTTGAACAGATCCCTGACGGGGCTCCAGATGTCGTGCAGGCCATGCTGCTTGTAACTGTGTACCTTGCCGCCGACCAAGTGCCAGAACAATACGTGTTCCTCGTGATCGCGCAGTGAAAAGACGCCGTATTCACAAGGTTGCAACAGGACTCCATTGACGTCCTTGACCTGGGCATACTCGCGATATTGGCGCTTCCAGCCGTTTTGCACCCAGCAGGTGTCGGGAGTGTGTACACCTACCTTGCGGATGGGAACCTTGCCTGGCTCCCAGTAGGCGATGTAGATATTGACGTAATCCTTTCCGCGTTCATAGCGATAGGAGAGTGCTTCGTCAAACTTCAGAATGTCCGCCGTCTGGTCGCGCAGCTCTTCCGTTTCAGCAATGGGAATGGGCATTCCTTGCCAGCCAGTAATTTGCTGAGGAATGATTTCACTGATAGGGCCGGGGCTGGTGACAATTGCAGGAGTAAACAGCGAAATCACCTGAAATGCGACCACCAGTACAATGGCCGCAATCAGCACGGTGCGGAAAATTTTAAAAATCATGGCTTTCTGTTGGGAGGTTACAATATAGTGTATTATTCCTCTTTTGAAAAACAATATCTGATCACCGGATCATGCCTGTCGAAGAGAACGAGAGTCGCTGTTTTGTGCTGTTGCCTGATGGAATGCCTGTTCGCAAGCGCCTGTTCGATCTGGTTGTACTTGTGTTGACGTTACCAATCTGGCTGGTGCTGCTGGCGCTGGCTGCGCTGGTGGTGAGGCTTTGTATTGGCAAGCCGCTGATGTATTACCAGTGGCGGCAAGGGTATCTGGGGAGAAAATTTCGTTTTACGAAGTTCCGCACTATGACGGATGAGAAGGATGTCGCAGGGAATCTTTTGTCAGACGAACAGCGTATGACACGGGTAGGTGTCCTGTTGCGGTCACTGTCGCTGGATGAATTTCCGCAATTCCTGTTGGTACTACAGGGCAAAATGAGCCTGGTGGGGCCACGACCATTGCCTGTCGTTTATGAAGATCGTTATAATGAATATCAGCGCAGACGGTTTGAGGTATATCCAGGGGTGACAGGATGGGCCCAGGTGAATGGCCGCAACCAGTTGTCATGGGAAGAGCGTTTTGTAAAGGATGTGGAGTACGTGGATCATTGGACATTGCGTTGGGATATTCGCATCCTGGCACGGACCCTGTTTCTACTGTTGTTGCGGACCCATACCCGTGCGCCGGGTAGTACGCTTTCTGAACCATTTGATCCGAAGCCCAAGCCATGATGCGCCTGCGCCTGTCAGCACGGTTTTACCTGTGTATTGCGCTAATATGCGGTATGTGTGGCGGAGTCTATGCGCGGACTCCCCAGGTGGTGATTTATCTGCCTGAAACGGCTGATGTGTGGGAGAAGCGCGCGGCGGTTTTGCTGACGGAAGCCTGGCGGCGACGGACAGATGTTGAGGTGACGCGGCGTATCGGCGAAACACCCCGAGCTGCCCGTTCGGGTTCTCTGATGAGACAGGGGGCTGGCTATAATGGATGGGAATTTTCCATTGGCGACACTGCATTTAACCGTCGCTGGACTCCTCTGGGAAAAAATGCTGATCCTGAGGCATACGGTTATCGGGCTAAAGGATTTCTGGTTGGAATTCGCGGCCGCACCCCGCGGGCCACTTATCAGGCGACTTCCCGCTTCATCGAAGAGGAAATGGGGATATTTTGGTTGTATCCGGGGGAAACAGGCTGGGCCGTGCGGCAACCGTTTTATTGGCAAGGGATACACGCTCGCAAAACCAGCCAGCCAGGCTATCTTTCCCGTCACATGTTCGGGATGAACCATGCGGGAGCCGCAGAATGGAAGGATCGCAATGGTCTGTTCCCCCGCTTTCAATTCCACCACAACCTGTACAGGATTTTCACGGAAGAGGTCTACGAGGCACA